>DASSSM010000551.1:0-13353 GCA_035708425.1 Pseudolabrys sp. | reverse complement strand
CGCGGCAGCAACCACCGCGCAGCAGCTCCGCCACAGCGATAGCCAATGTCCGCTATTGGCCCAAAGCGGACGTGAGCTAGTGCACCGCACATGTCCGCTTCAGCGGTAAAGCAGACATGACCTGTTGCGAGAGTCCGCTTTCGCGGTCGCTATTGGGGATAAAGCGGATATGGCCTTTTGCAGCGCAAATGTCCGCTTATGACCCATAGCGGACATCCGTAGTTGCACCGCACATGTCCGCTTTCGGGGGCAAAGCGGACGTCCCTGTTACTGTCGCCAGCCCACACTATCGGGGAGACGCTAATTCTGGTCGCCTATGGCCAACGCGCGAGATTATGCTGTTCCACGACATTCGAAACACTTCAATCAGATTTGGACAAGGACGCATCTGGGAATCGTGCCCCGTAGTTCTCAAGCGGCAGGCGAAGGGCGTTGGTGAGATAACTCACCGTTCGGTAGAAACCCGCCAACATTAGTACTTCGATCAAAGCCATCTCACTGAAACGTTCGCGGCACTCGGTCCAGAGCACGTCATCAATGTCGCAGTGCGCATGAAGCTGATCGCACGCGCGGATCAGGAGCACATCCTCGACGGACCAGCATGGGTCATTCGCCGTTCCGTGGACCAGCGATTCCTGCATCGCCTCGTCAAGACCCACGCGCTTGGCGAAAAATGCTACATGGACACCCCATTCATACTCCGACCCTGACAGTGCAGTGATGCGGTTGATAACCACCTCACGCTGTCTCAACGTCAGATGGCCCTTGTCGAGCAGTGCTCCGTTGCGGAACCGCTCGTAGAGCCGCGAATCCCGCGCCAACGTTGTGAACAGCACAAGCGGCGGTACACCCGGCGGCATAATACTATCAAAGGTCTTTTGGATTTCCGGGGCATAAGGTTGTTGCGCCGGTTCAACCCTGGCAGGCATTGAAGGACTCCATTCTGCGGTCGTGTGTACAGCATCGATGGCCGGCGATGTCCATAAATTCTGAAGCATAGCTGCTCCGACGACAGAGACGTGCAGGTGCCAGGCGGCAGCCTTGCTGCAGGGCAGTGGGTCTCAGATACTTTCGACGATGACGACCTCTAATTCGCTCGCGCCGTCCTTCTTGCGGTGCGCGGCGACCTCAAGGTACTCGGGCGATTCGTGGCAGGAGACCGCCTTCTCGAAGCTCGGGAACTCGATGACGACGAAGCGGTGGAATTTCTCCGGGCCCTCAAGGATCTTGAACTTGCCGCCACGCGCCAGGAACGTGCCGCCGAATTTCCCGATGATGGCCGGCGCCAGATCGGCGTACTTCTTGTATTGCTCAGGGTCGTTGACCTTCGAGCGCGCGACCCAATAGGCGACCATCTCATCCTCCATGCCAACCGTGAACTCTCTGCTAGGGCTAACGCGCATTCTTGCTGCGAGGTTCGCAATTGTCTCGCGCGAACAGTTCGGTCCATACCGAACTGGTTTTGATTGATATGCTTCCGGTATCAGAGATAGGATTAATGATGGTCGCGGCGGCAAATTTGGTGGAAGTGGCCGCTCTCGTGGGGGACACTGCGCGAGCCACGATGCTTAACGCTCTTATGGGCGGCCAGTCGCTGACGGCCACTGAGCTTGCTTACTGCGCCAATGTTTCTCGCTCGACGGCGAGTGACCACCTGAGCAAGCTGGTTGCCGCACGGCTTTTGACCGTCACGCGCTATGGCCGCTTCAGCTATTATCGGATCGCGTCCCCGCTGGTCGCGACAATGCTGGAGAGCATCAAGGTTGTCGCCGCCATAGAGGTGCCACCCCGCCGTCAGCCGCGGTCACCAAGCGACGATGCACTCCGTTTTGCCCGAAGTTGCTATGATCACCTGGCTGGCCAGCTAGGAGTCGCCGTTACCGATGCACTTGTTGCCATGGGACACATTGTACTCACCGATGAAGGCGGTGAGGTCACGGCTTCGGGCGAGCGTTTCCTTTCCGCGTTCGGCGTCGATCTGAGGTTGCGGACGCGGCGGATTTTCTGCCAGCCTTGTCTCGACTGGAGCGAGCGTCGTTATCACCTCAAGGGGCTCGTCGGAGCTCGGATTCTGGATCGTTTATTGGAGCTCGGCTGGCTTAAATGTGTGTCAGGCAGCCGTGCACTCAAACTAACGTCGTCCGGAGAGGCGGGCCTGTCTGAAACCTTCCAGATCGAGATCAACAACGAGGGTGCGCCAACCGCTCGATTATGCGACCCACGACGGCTGACAGCCTAGGCTGAGCGAAGCGTCATCCAGCGCAAATGACGCGGGTAAGCGTTCCCACCTTTCGACGATTCTGGGTCCGGCGTGTCTGCTTTCGGGTGCAAAGCGGACATGGCCTTTTGCACTGCATATGTCGGCTTATGACCCAAAGCGGACATTTAATCGGTAAAATTGGAGGAAAGTTTCTAAGCACGCCGAAGGTGGCGTTCGCGTATGGGTTGAGCCAACCAGCCATGAGTTTCTCCATTGGGGATTCCTGATTGACGTGACCTTCAACAAACGTCGCCTATCTGAGTGGCGCGCGATCCAGCAGGAAGATCGACTTTCAACGAGTCTCTTGGACAAGGATGAGCAGTGACCAAAATCCTCGCGCTGATAGCTGGCATATTCCTGATCGGATTTCCGGCATGGATGCTGAAGGAAATGTCCGTTCCTCTGCCACAGTACCGGAAGGGCGGGTATGCCGATTATGTTCTTTTGGCCTATGAACTGCTCGCCGTTTACGGCAGCGTCTTGCTGGGGATCGCGGTGCATGTCGGGCGCGCGAAATGGAGCGGGCAGTCTTTGTTTCCGTTCGGCCTGTTTAAGGCGGGCATGTGGGGTGTACTGGTTGCTGCTAGCGCATATTTCGTCGCTGGTGGTGTTTATGGCCTGATCAGCTACGGCGCGTTCGACAAGGTGATCGGAGGAACGCTCTGGGGCCTGCTTGCGATTTTTTGGGGTGTCTTCGGCGCTCTGGTGTCGGCTGGCCTAGCGTTGCTGTTTTATGCTTGGCGTGGCTCGGCAGGATACCGGCCACCAGGCAGCGCAGGATTGGGCACGCCGCGTTCGTGATATCGATAGTTCGAAATGTGATCTAAAGCGGACATTGACGATCCATTTCGATCTCGGACCTTGTCAGGAGCGCTTGAGCTGACCACCGAACAAGTCCGGAGAGACCGCCTCATGGCGGTCTTTCTTTTGCGTCCCATGTCCGCTGATGGCCGTTAGCCGACATTGCTAGTTGCGCCGCACACGTCCGCTTTCGGGGGTAAAGCGGACTCTTGCGAAGACCGGCGCGCTGGATGGCCCTCCGACCTGCCGCGCGTTTCTGTTACGATCTGGCGCCTGCAGCGAGCGCCGCGAAGCCGCGCTCGAGGTCGGCAATCAGGTCGTCCGGATCTTCAAGCCCGATGTGAAAACGGATGCTCGGGCCGCCCGGCGCCCATTTGGTTGCCGTCCGATACTCGGTGCAGTCGAAAAGGATTGCCAGGCTTTCAAAGCCGCCCCACGAATAGCCAAGTCCAAATAATGTGAGCTCGTTGAGAAAGGCATGCGCGGCCTTTTCGGCCACCGGCTTGAGAACGATGCTGAAGAGGCCGCTGGCACCGGTGAAATCCCGTTTCCAGATCGCGTGCCCTGGGTCGCTCTCCAGCGCGGGATGCATCACGCGCAGGACTTCCGGCCTTTGCGCGAGCCATCGCGCGATGCGCAGACCGGATTGATAATGGCGTGCAAGCCGCACGCCGAGCGTACGCAGGCCGCGCAGCGCGAGATACATGTCGTCGGGGCCGACGCAGATTCCCATCGAGTAGACGGTATCCTTGAGCGCCGGCAATGTTGCCGCGTTCGCCGACACGCAACCGAACATGATGTCGGAATGGCCCCCGATATATTTGGTGCCGGCCTGGATCTCCAAATCGACGCCTTTCTCGAAAGCGCGGAAATAAAGGGGCGTCGCCCAGGTATTGTCCATCAGTACGATCGCGCCTTTCTCATGCGCGACTTTGGCGATGGCCGGAATATCCTGGATCTCGAAGCTTTGCGATCCCGGAGCTTCGACAAACACGGCGCGCGTATTCGGCTTGAACAGCTTTGCAACGCCGCTGCCGATCAGCGGGTCGTAGTACGTGGTCTCGACCCCCAGACGTGCGAATACGCCGTTGCAAAAGTTGCGCGTCGGACGATAGACGCTGTCGGGGACAAGAACATGGTCGCCGGCGCGTGCGACGGAGAGCAGTGCCGCCGAAATCGCCGCCAGTCCCGATGGCAGGAGTGCGACACCAGCGCAACCGTCACCGTCGAGCTCACGCAGTGCATCCTCGAGCGCTTCCGAGGTGGGTGTGCCGCGCCGTCCGTAGCTGTAGCGCGCCCGGTGGGCGACCTGATCGTCGGCCGTGGGATAGAGAACGGTCGAGGCATGATAGACGGGCGGATTAACAAAGCCGTGATTGGCCTGGGGGTCGCGGCCCGCGGTGACCAGCCGGGTATCGGGCTTGATGGGAGATTTCGGTTTTTTCGTCATAAGATTGGATGTCATCAATGAGTTGACTGGAAACTAGCCGCGCATGTTCCCGCCGAAAAGACATATACGTCCGCGCGGCCCGCGAGCGTCAACCCCTTGACCCGGCAGGCCGATCGTTCTGTGATGCCGCGCAAGAAGGGGGCTATCGAGAGACAAAGCCAGAGGGAGCACCTGTTACCGCCGAACGGAGGTCCGGCGGCGGATAAGTTTGGAAATTGTACAAGGCATTTGCACGAATAGGTTTTGAAGGAACCGCCACATGAAGCGATTTGCAACACTCGTAGCGCTCGTCCTCGTCATGACCGCGCAAGGCGTATCCGCGCAGACGCTCAAGGCGGTGAAAGATCGGGGCATGCTCAACTGCGGCGCCAATGGCTCGCTCGCAGGGTTCGGCCTGCCTGACGCGCAGGGGAAATGGGCCGGCCTCGATGTCGATTTCTGCCGGGCCATCGCCGCCGCTGTGCTCAACGACGCCAATAAGGTCAAATATGTACCGTTGTCGGCGAAAGACCGCTTCACGGCCTTGCAGTCGGGCGAAATCGATGTGCTGGCGCGCAACACGACCTGGACGTCCTCGCGCGACACCTCGCTCGGCCTCAACTTCGTCGGCGTCAATTATTACGATGGCCAGGGTTTCCTGGTGCGCAAGTCGCTCAAGGTTAACTCCGCGCTGGAGCTCAATGGCGCTTCCGTCTGCGTCCAACAGGGCACGACGACCGAGCTCAATCTCGCCGACTATTTCGGCGCGAATAAAATGCAGCTCAAGAGCGTCACTTTTGCCACCGCGAACGAGGCGCTGAAGGCCTATGATGCGGGACGCTGCGATAGCTACACGACCGACGCTTCGGCCCTGTACGCCGAGCGGCTTCGTGTCAGCAACCCGGACGACCACGTGATCCTGCCGGAGATCATCTCGAAGGAGCCGCTCGGCCCGGTCGTGCGCCACGGAGACGACCAGTGGTACGACATTGTGAAGTGGACACTCTTCGCCATGATCGATGCCGAGGAACTGAACATTTCCTCGAAGACTCTCGACGAGGCGATGAAGTCGCCGAACCCGGAGATCAAGCGCTTCGTCGGGACCGAAGGCAATTACGGAGAGCAACTCGGCCTGACCAAGGATTGGGCCGTTCGCATCATCAAGCAGGTCGGCAACTACGGTGAATCGTTTGAGCGCAACGTCGGCATGAGCTCGCCGCTCAAGATCGAGCGCGGGCTGAACAAATTGTGGACCAAAGGCGGTATCCAGTACGCGCCGCCGATCCGCTGAGCGAGTAGCGGAACTGTTGGCTGCGGACGCGCGTCCGCAGCCCTTTCAAAGAGGTGCCGCCGCCGCTTGAGGCGTCCGACGAGGGGGAAATGCCGAGTGACCTGCCGGCGCAGCCGCGCCCCGCGCGTGTCGTGTTCTACAACGACCCGAAGGTCCGCAGCATTGCCTATCAGCTCGTTCTCTGCACGGTGGTCGCGCTCCTCGTTTACGGCGCCGCTCGCAACGCAATCGACAACCTGGCGCGGGCGCAGATCGCCTCCGGCTTCGGATTCTGGAACCAGACGGCCGGCTTCGACATCAGTCAGACGCTGATCGAATATTCGTCGCGCGGCTCGACCTATGGCCGCGCCTTTTGGGTCGGGCTGCTCAATACACTTTTGGTCGCCGGCCTCGGCATCGTGTTTGCGACGATCATCGGCTTCATCGTCGGCATTTCGCGCCTGTCGAGCAACTGGCTGCTCGCGAAGGCAGCCGGCGGCTATGTGGAGATTATCCGTAATCTGCCGCTGCTGCTGCAATTGCTCTTCTGGTACAACGCCGTGCTCAAGGCGCTCCCCGACATCCGCGAGAGCATCGCCATTCCTGGCGGCGTCATTCTCAACAACCGCGGCTTTTTTCTGCCGCTGCCGATCCTCAAGGGCGGTCTTGGATTCGTTGAATTGTCCCTGCTTGCCGGCATCGTTGCCGCGATTGCCTTTTATGTCTGGGCCCGCAAGCGGCAGGAGCGGACAGGGCAGCGCGCACCGGTTTTGGCCGTCACTTTGCTGTTGGTGATCGGGCTGCCGCTTGCGGTTTTCGCTGTGGTTGGCCGTCCCATTGGCTTCGAATTTCCGCAGGCGGGGCGTTTCAATATCGCCGGCGGTATTGAGGTTCTGCCGGAATTTGTCGCGCTGCTGTTCGGTCTGTCGATCTACACGGCCGCCTTCATCGCCGAAGTGGTGCGCGCGGGCATATTGGCAGTGTCGCGCGGGCAGAGCGAGGCGGCCTATTCGCTGGGCCTGCGGCCGGGTCCGACGTTGCGGCTGATCGTCGTGCCACAGGCGATGCGGGTGATCATCCCGCCGCTGACAAGCCAGTATCTCAATCTCACCAAGAACTCGTCATTGGCCGTTGCAATCGGTTACCCGGATCTGGTGCAGGTCTTCACGGGCACCGTGCTCAACCAGACAGGCCAGGCCGTCGAGGTCGTGGCCATCACGATGCTTGTCTATCTCGTCATCAGCCTGGCGACGTCCTTGATCATGAACCTCTACAACCGCCGCATGGCGCTGGTGGAACGGTGAGGCCAAGCCCATGACCATGGCCGAAGGCGATCTTGCCGTTGCCGAATTGGCCTTTGTGCGCCGCGCGACGATTACGCCGCGGCCGCCGCCGGCTGAGATGACGGGTGCACTCGCCTGGTTGCGCGCCAATCTGCTGTCCACGCCATTCAATATTGCACTGACGGTGCTGATCGTGCTTCTGCTCGCGTGGGCAATCCCGGAGATCGTCAAGTTTCTGGTGATCGACGCGGTGTGGGGCGGGAGTGATCGCGACGCCTGCCTTTGGACCGTTCAGCATCGCGAGATCGGCGCCTGTTGGCCGTTCGTCTGGGAGCGATTGCCATATTTCATCTACGGCTCTTACCCCATTCCGCAGCGCTGGCGTGTCGATGTGTTCTTTCTCATGCTGGCTGTCGGGGTGGTCTGGCTGTTGTGGCTGAAGGCGCCGCGCCGCGACCTTGGCGCCATTTATTTCTTCATCGTGCTGCCGATCGTGTCTTACATCCTGCTGACGGGATGGTCCGCGATTGGCCTTGAGCCGGTCGACACCGTGCTGTGGGGTGGGGTGCTCGTAACGATTGTGGTGGCGTCGGTCGGCATCGTGTTTTCGCTGCCGCTCGGAATCATTCTCGCGCTCGGCCGCCGCTCGCGCATGCCGGTGGTGCGGACGCTCTCGGTCCTCTTCATCGAATTCGTCCGCGGCGTGCCTCTGATCACCGTACTGTTCATGGCCGGAGTGATGCTGCCACTGTTCGTTCCCGAGCAGTATTCACCCGACAAGCTGGTCCGGGCGCTGGTCGGCATTGCGATCTTCGCATCCGCCTATATGGCCGAGGTCGTGCGCGCCGGCCTGCAGGCCATTGCGAGAGGCCAGTACGAAGGCGCCATGGCCGTCGGTCTCGGGTACGGGCAAATGATGCGTCGCGTTATCCTGCCGCAGGCGTTGACAGTAACGATCCCGAATATCGTCAACACTTATATCGGGCTGTTCAAGGACACGACGCTGGTCTTCATAGTGGGCATCTTCGATCTGTTGCGAACGATCGAGGTGGCCCGCATCGATCCGAAATGGGCAACGCCCGTCACCAGCACGACCGGCTACGCGGTCGCCGCCATTTTTTATGTGGTCTTCTGCTACGGCATGTCGCGCTATGCTCGCGCAATGGAAGCGCGTCTTGCCAAGGGTGGCCGGCGGTGAGGGGCAGCACATGACCGCGGACGAAAATTCCGGATCGCTCCTCAAGCCCGGCCGGCTCAGAACCGAAACCGCGGTCGAGCTCATTGAGCTCAACAAGTGGTTCGGTGATTTCCATGTGCTCCGCGATATCAATCTGAAGGTCCGTGGCGGCGAGCGCATCGTGATCTGCGGACCGTCAGGGTCCGGCAAGTCAACGATGATCCGCTGCATCAATCGGCTGGAAGAGCATCAAAGCGGGCAAATCCTTGTCGACGGCGTCGAGGTGACCGCGGACCTCAAGAAAATCGACGAGGTCCGACGCGAGGTCGGAATGGTGTTTCAACATTTCAATCTGTTTCCGCACCTGACGGTGCTGGAGAACTGCACGCTGGCGCCGATCTGGGTGCGCAAGATGCCAAAGAAACAGGCGGAGGAAGTGGCGCTGCACTACCTCAAGCGCGTGAAGATTCCCGAGCAGGCCAACAAGTATCCGGGCCAGTTGTCCGGCGGCCAGCAACAGCGCGTGGCCATTGCCCGCGCGCTGTGCATTAACCCGAAGATCATGCTGTTCGATGAACCGACCTCCGCGCTCGACCCCGAAATGGTCAAGGAAGTGCTCGACACGATGGTTGCGCTGGCTCATGACGGCATGACCATGTTGGTGGTCACCCACGAAATGGGTTTTGCCCGCCAGGTTGCGAACCGCGTTGTGTTCATGGATGAGGGGCAGATCGTCGAGGCGAACGTGCCCGACGAGTTCTTCGCGCACCCGCAGCACGAGCGCACCAAACTGTTCCTCAGCCAGATTCTGCGTTGAAGGCCGCGCCGCTAGTCCTTGGCGACCGGAAGGTCGGGGCGCGCCCCCCATTCAGACCATGAGCCGTCATAGATGCGTGGCATTGGCTTTCCGATGGCATCGAGTCCCATCGCAAGGATGACGGCGGTGACGCCGGAACCGCAGGTGGTGATGATCGGCTTGTCGGTATCGACGCCCGCTTTCTTGAATGCAGCGGCAATCCTTTCGGGCGAGGCCAGGCGTCCGTTTTCAATGATTGCGGTCGATGGCACACTGAGCGCGCCCGGCATGTGCCCGGAGCGAAGCCCGGCGCGCGGCTCGGGCTCGCGCCCGGCAAAGCGCCCGGTCGAGCGCGCATCGACCACCTGCGCGCTTTGATCGTTGAGTGCCATCTGCACGTCGGTGACCATCGCCACGGCGCCGGTATCCATTTCGGCGTCGAACGTTTTTTTCGGACGCTTAACCGTGCCTGCTTCGGTCGGGTGACCCTCCGCCTTCCAGGCAGGCAGGCCGCCGTCGAGGATATAGACATTGCGCGCGCCGAAGATTCGGAAGGTCCACCAGACGCGCGGCGCCGAATAAAGCCCGGTGCCGTCGTAGACCACGATGGTATCCTTCTCCGAAATTCCGAGATCGCCGGCGGCCGCGCCGAACTGGTCCGGCCCCGGCAACATGTGGGGCAGTTCGGTCGAATGATCGGCGACCGCATTGATGTCGAAGAACACCGCGCCGGGAATATGAGCGGCAGCGTACTCCGCCCTGGCATCGCGGTTCTGCGTCGGCAGGTAGTAGGACCCATCGATGATGGCGACGTCCGGCTTGCCGAGCTCGCCGGCAAGCCATTCGGTGGACTTCAGCCGGCGACTTGACGGTAGTGCTGCCATTGTAACTCCGTATGCTGCGAGCCTGCGCGATCTTGCACTGATGTGCAACGATTGAGAGGGCGGCTGGGTTTCATACAAGCGCGAGCCGGACGCGCCGGTTTTGCTTGCCCTTTTTCTCGATCTGGGTGACGCGGACCGCGCCGATTTCACCAGTCGCCCGGACATGCGTGCCGCCGCAAGGCTGCAGATCGAGCCCGGCAATTTCGATAAGGCGCACCCGGCCGGTGCCCATCGGTGGCTTCACCGACATTGTCTTGACGAGGCCCGGACTGGCTTCGAGCTCGGCGTCGGTGATCCAGCGGCTGGTCACGGCCGCATTGCTGGCGATCATTTCAGCGACCTTCGCCGTGATTGCGTCCTTGTCGAGGCCGGCTTCCGGAATGTCGAAGTCGAGCCGGCTTTCGCTGTCGCCGACCGAGCCGCCGGTCACCGCGTAAGGCAGCACGGCCGACAACAGATGCAGCGCGGTATGCATGCGCATGCGCGCGTAACGCTTGTCCCAATCAATGCTCGCCGTGACTTTGTCGCCTATGTTCAGCGCGGGCGAGCCGGCGGCGGGCACATGAGCGATCTCGGTCTTCGCGGCGTCGGTGTAGACCGCCGTCTCAATCGGGATACGGACACCGCCTGCGGTCAGCAATCCCGTATCGCCGGGTTGCCCGCCCGAGGTGGCGTAGAAAACAGTACGGTCAAGGACTACGCCGCCCTGATCGGTCAGCGCGACGACATTCGCCTCGCACGATTGCAGATACGAGTCTTCACGGAACAAGCACTCCGTCGGCATCACCAACTCCGCTCATTCTCGCGTATGCGGGAATCCAGCATCAATAAAAGCTGTCGATTGTTGCCCTGGGTCCCCGCTTTCGCGGGGACGAACGGAAAGAGGATTTCCATGTTAGACCTTCTCAAACGGCGGCTTGATGTTCGACTTGCGTTCGAGCCAATCGGGTACCGGCAATTTCTTCGAGCGCAGGAAGTCCGGGTTGAACAGCTTGGACTGATAGCGCGTGCCCGAATCGGCGAGGATCGTAACGATGGTTTTTCCCGGGCCGAGGTCTTTCGCAAGGTGGATGGCGCCGGCGACGTTGATGCCGGACGAGCCGCCGAGGCAAAGGCCCTCGTGCTCGAGCAAGTCGAAGATGAGCGGAAGCGCTTCTTCATCAGAAATGAGATAGGACTTGTCGATCTTCAGCCCATCGATGATCGGGGTCACGCGACCGAGACCGATGCCCTCGGTGATCGAGCCGCCTTCGGTCGCTGTCGCCGTGCCGTCCTTGAACAGGTGATACATTGCCGCGCCGCGCGGATCTGCGACGCCGATCACGATGTCCTTGCTTTTCTCACGCAGGAAAGTCGAGGCGCCCGCGAGCGTGCCGCCGGTGCCGATTGCGCAGATGAAGCCGTCAATCTTGCCGCCGCACTCGTCCCAGATCTCGGGCCCGGTCGAGACATAGTGAGCCTTGCGGTTGTCGAGATTGTTCCACTGGTCGGCGAAGATGACGCCGTTCTTTTCGGTCTTTTTGAGCTGCTCGGCGAGCCGCCGTCCGACATGCTGATAGTTGTTCGGGTTGGAGTAGGGCGCCGCCGGCACCTCGACAAGCTCGGCGCCGCACAGGCGAAGCATGTCCTTCTTTTCCTGGCTTTGCGTCTCGGGAATGACGATCAGCGTGCGATATCCCCGCGCATTGGCGACGAGCGCAAGGCCGATGCCGGTATTGCCCGCGGTGGCCTCGACGACGAGGCCGCCCGGGCGCAACTCGCCGCGCTTTTCCGCCTCAAGGATCATCTGCCGGCCGGCGCGGTCCTTCACCGAGCCCCCCGGGTTCATGAACTCGGCCTTGCCGAGGATCGTGCAGTCCGTCGCCTCCGATGCGCGCTTCAACTTGATGAGCGGCGTATGGCCGATTGCTTCAATAATGCCGTCGCGGATTTGCATGCCCGGTCCCGGGGGCTAATGGGAGGATTTGACCCTAGTGGAGGCCCTACAACGTCACAAGGCCGGAGAAACGCGGCCGAAGTCGCCAAACAACAGGGAAATTTCAGTCGAATTGCGGCGATTGTAGTCACATTGGCAACAACTTCGAAACCATAGCGGCGCATTCGGCCGTTCGGCTTATTCACATTCATTAGATTTTTCCTGCGGACCTCTACTCGTGGCGGCAGGGACGAGCTCTGGAGCTCCGGGGCCGGGCAGGTTGGCTGACGAATGACGCTCGAGATCCATACGCTTTTTTTGGTGACGATCTACGTCGAGGGCATCCTCGGTCTGCTGCTGCTTTTCGTTTGGGCGCAGAACATGGCGCTGCGCGCCGTCTGCTGGTGGGGCTTTGCCCATGTGACCCGGCTTGCCTCAATCGCGCTGTTCAGCCTCTACGGATCGTCGCCCGATCTGATCAGCATCGATCTTGCCAACGCCCTGCTATTTATCGCCTTTGCCATGACCTGGACCGGCGCGCGCGTATTCGATGGCCGTCCGGTCGAGCCTGTTTACCTGGTCACCGGCGCCGTTCTCTGGTTGCTGGTGTGCCGCCTGCCGCTGGTGACGGAGAACAGCGATCTCCGGTCGCTAATCATCGCCGGCATCATCACGTCTTACGTCTGGCTCACCGCCTTCGAGTTCTGGCGCGGGCGTAGCGAGGCGCTAATCTCCCGCTGGCCGGCGATCGTCATGTTCTTCGCGCATGGTGTGCTGTTCCTTTTGCGCACGCCGATGATTGCACTGCTGCCGGCGGCATCGAGCAGCAACGGCGTGTACGGAAGCGTCTGGATGACAGTGCTGAGCTTCGAGGCCCTGCTGCTCACCATCTCCAGCGCATTCCTACTGCTTGCGATGGCGAAGGAACGAACGGAGCTGCGTCACCGCAAGGCCGCGATGGTCGATCCGCTCACCGGCATCGCCAACCGCCGGTCGTTTCTGCAGGACGCGTCCATGCTCGCGAAACTGCACCTCGCCAATCCGCGTCCGACAGCATTCCTGGTCATCGATCTCGACCGCTTCAAGTCGATCAACGACCGCTTCGGCCACGCGATCGGCGATCGCGTGCTGGAAATCTTCACCGAGGCTGCACGCAAGTCGATGCGCGGATCCGATCTCGTTGGCCGGCTCGGCGGTGAGGAGTTTGCTGCGGTGCTCGCCGATACTAGCCGCGAGAAGGCCGTTGCCGTTGCCGAGCGCATTCGTGAGACCTTTGCCCAGATGGCGCAGGAGGTCGACGGCCACCCGGTATGCGGTACAGTCAGCATCGGCCTGGTGCACTGCCTAGGGAAGACACTCGACGTAACCGAGCTGTTGGCGCAAGCCGACCATGCGCTTTACTACGCCAAGGAGCGCGGGCGTAACCGTGTGGAAGTTGCCTCGCTCGATATGACCGGCGACCGCAAGAAGTTCGAGGCGACATCCGCGAGTTCGGTCGCCGCAATCAGCGCCAAGAGTGCCGCCTGATCGGGCGGCAG
>DASSSM010000550.1:0-11638 GCA_035708425.1 Pseudolabrys sp. | reverse complement strand
GCACGCCGATGTTTCGGTTTGCTCGGCACCGCCAATTTCAAAATTTCACACGGACTGGTCGAGGCTGGCGTCGAGCTCATCTCCGCACGACACGAGGGCAATGCCGCCAGCATGGCCGACGCCTATGCCAAGGCGACCGGTGAACTCACTTTGGTCAGCGTGCATTCGGGGCCTGGCCTCACCAACGCGATTACCGGCATCGGCGAAGCCGCGAAGAGCCGCACGCCGCTTCTGGTACTCGCGGGCGACGTGCCGACAGGTCACGTCAAATCGAATTTCTATTTCGAGCAGGCCGAGCTTGTGCGCTCGGTCGGGGCTGTGTCCGAGCGCACACACACGCCGCACTCCGCGCGCAGCGATCTGTTGCGCGCGGTGACGCGGGCCTTGCGTGACCGTCAGACAGTCGTGCTCAGCCTGCCACTCGACGTGCAGGACGCAAAGCTCAACGGCACGAATGTGCCGCTTGAAATAACACCGATGCCGGGGCGCCTGCAGCCCGACCCGCATGATGTGCGGCGGCTCGCCGAAGCCGTGGCGCGCGCGAAGCGTCCGCTCGTTCTGGCCGGACGCGGTGCCGTGTTGTCAAATGCCGAAGGGTCACTCGTCGCGCTTGCCGACCGGCTGGGAGCCCTGCTTGCGACATCCGTCTGCGGCCATGGACTGTTTGCGGACAATCCGTGGTCGCTCGGCATCTGCGGCGGCTTTTCCTCGCCCGCCGCGGACGAACTGATTTCCGAAAGCGATTTCATTCTCGGATTTGGCGTGAGCTTCACGCAATGGACCACCAAGAAGGGCAAGCTGATCGCGCCGGATGCGACCGTCGCGCAAATCGATATCGAGGCGCCGAAGCTGGGCTACCAGAGGTCGGTGCATTTCGCGGTGCTCGGTGATGCAAAAGCGACATCGGAAGCGTTGCTGGCCGAGCTTGGTGCATCGAGCGCAAAGTCCGGCGGCCGCGACGAGCGTACGCGTGAACGAATCCGCTCGGGCGACAACCATCATTTCCCGCATCCCGACGAGTCGAGCGCGCAGTTCATCGACCCGCGCACGCTGAGCATGGCTGTCGATGACATTCTGCCGAAGGATCGCGTGGTCGCCTCCGACTCCGGACATTTCTGCGGCTGGGTTCCGCGCTACCTCCGCGTGCCTAATCCAAAAGCGTCGTGCCTCAGTCACTCATTCCAATCGGTCGGGCTCGGGCTGGCCTCCGTGATCGGCCTCGCGATTGCCAATCCCGGCAAGCTTGCCGTACTCGGCGCGGGCGACGGCGGGTTCCTGATGTCGATCGCGGACCTTGAAACGGCAATCCGTCTCGGGCTGCGGTTGTGCATCCTGATCTATAACGACAGCTCTTACGCGGCCGAAGTGCATTTCTTCCGCCGGCAGGGCTATTCGATCGATATCGTGCAATTTCCGGAAACGGATTTCGCGGCTATCGCGCGTGGTCACGGCGCGCGTGCTGCGACCGTGCGGACGCTCGCCGATCTCGATCCCGTGCGCGCCTGGGTCAAGGAAGGCGCCCCCGGCGTTTTCGTCATCGACGCCAAGATCAATCCGGATTTAGAAGCCGACTGGCATGCGGAGCATTTCCCGTGAAACCGGATTTCAAACTGCCGCTGACCGGCCGCTGCCAGTGTAAAAGCGTGGCCTACGAGATCACTGCGCCGCCGCTTGCCGTCTATGCGTGCCATTGCACGGAATGCCAGCGGCAGTCGGGCAGCGCCTTCAGCCTTTCTTTGCTTGCCGACCGAAACGCAGTTGTTGTCCAGGAGGGCCAACCCGCGGTGTGGGAACGCCAGCACGAGAGCGGCCGGGTGATTGACTGCGTCATTTGCGCGAAGTGCGGCAGCCGGCTCTTTCACGAGCCTCGCGCCAATACCAAGATCACCATCGTGAAAGCGGGTAATCTCGACGACACCAGCTGGCTCTTTCCGGTGGGGCATATCTGGACCCGCAGCGCCCAGCCCTGGGTCGCTATCCCGCCAGATGGCGCGAACTGCGACATGCAGCCGCCGAACTTCGGCAACATCATTGAGGCCTGGCGACGACACTGCGCAGCTTGACCGCCAAATAGGAACAGGCGGCGCACGCGCCGCCTGTTCGAGAAAGCAGCAGCGCGCAGCTACTTGGCCGTACGCGGCCGCCACCTTCAGTCATTGCTCAAGTGACTTGAATTAGTCTAGCGTGCCGTCCGCAAAAAAACGGACGGCGGTCGGGGGAAGTAACGCATGCTCAAGCTGCCTCACCACAAACGATACGATTTCTTGCCGATCACGAAGCGCAAGCACTATTCGTGGCCAGGCGGTAAGCGGCTGGCGTTCTACGTCGCGCTCAATATCGAGCACTTCGCTTTTCAGGCGGGACAGGGTATCGATCCGCATAACCGCACGGGTCCGCAGACCTCGCGCAATTACGCGTGGCGCGACTATGGCAACCGCGTCGGCAACTGGCGCTTCTTCGAGATTCTCGACGAGCTCAAGTTGCCTGCTTCGATCCTGCTGAATTCGGCGGTGTGCTACGAATATCCGGACATCGTCGAGAAGATCAAACAACGGGGCGACGACGTGCTCGGTCACGGCCGCACCAATGCCGAGGTGCTGCGCGGGATGTGGGAAGATGACGAACGCCGCGTTATTCAGGAATGCGTCGACGTCATCACGAAGCATGTCGGCGTGAGGCCGACAGGCTGGATGGGGGCGGGCGCCGCCGAGACGAGCGTCACGCCGGATCTCCTCAAAGAGTGCGGCTTTACGCACCTGCTCGACTGGCCAGTCGACGACCAGCCGATCTGGATGCGCACACGCTCAGGCCCGCTGCTGTCGGTGCCTTATCCGATGGAGCTCAACGACGCGGGCACGCTGGCGCTGCGTGATCACACGGGACGGCAGTTCGCCGACATGATCGTCGATCAGTTCGAAGAACTGCTCGAAGCATCGGAAAAGCAACCGCTCGTCTTTTCTCTGTCGCTGCATGGCTTCATTCTCGGACAGCCGTTCCGCCTGCGTCCGCTGCGTCAGGCGCTCAAGCACTGCGTCCAGCACAAACACGCCGACCAGATCTGGTTCACGCGGGCCGGCGAGATCTCGAAGTACTGTTACAGCATGGAGCCTGGGATCATCCCCGGCGGTTGAGGATTGCCATGAATGTGAGCACCACAGCGAACGCGACCACCAAGCTTCTGCGGGCAACGCCCGAGACGGTGCACTGGGGCTATCTCGATGCAACCATCAAGCCCGCGCTCACAATCGATTCCGGCGAGCGTGTAACGATCGAGTGCGCGACCTGCAATCCGGAATGGATGCCCGCCAAGGACAGCGGCTTCGACATCCTTCCGGACATTGTTGAGATCCATCAGAAAGTCAAAAAGGGATCCGGCAACCACATCTTCACCGGGCCGGTCTATATCCGCGGCGCGGCGGTCGGCGATGTGCTCGAGGTCAAGATTCTCGACATCAAGCTCCGGCAGAACTGGGGCTGGAATCTCTTCCGCGGTTACATGGGCACGATCCCCGAGGACTTTCCCTACACCAAGATCATTCACGTCCCGCTCGATCTGAAAGCGAACGTTGCGACCACGGCGTCCGGCTACAAGATCCCGATGGCGCCGTTCTTCGGCCAGCTTGCGGTGGCGCCTGCCGCGGTGTTCGGACGGCAGAACAGCAAAGAGCCGCGCGAATTCGGCGGCAATCTCGACTGCAAGGAACTGACGGCGGGCAGCACGATCTATCTTCCGGTGTGGAACGAGGGTGCGTTGTTCTCGACCGGGGACGGGCATGCGGCGCAGGGCGATGGTGAGGTCGACGGAACCGCGATCGAGACCGCGCTCACAGGCACGTTCGAGTTCAATGTGAAAAAGAAGCTCGGCTGGAAGATGCCGCGCGCGGAGACCCCGACCCACTACATCACGTTCGGTCTCGACACAGATCTCGACGATGCCGCGCGCCAGGCGCTGAAAGAAATGATCGACTGGATTGTCAGCATGACCGGCATCCACAAGGACGAGGCCTATGCCATGTGTAGCTTCGCTAGCGATCTGCACGTGACGCAGACGGTCAACAACGTCAAAGGCGTGCATGCGATGCTTCAGAAGGGCATTCTGAAGAAATAGCCACGTGGCGGCGTCGGCCCTGACCGGTGCCAATTCGGGCATTCTCGGACCAGCGTTTTGGCATCATGGGGGCATCAATCGCTTCAATTCACGAAGTTCGAATTTACAGACCATTTATCGATGGCCTGCGCGCGATTGCGATTCTTACGGTTGTTGGATCGCACATCAGCCTGCCCGGCTTTAGCGGGGGATTTGTCGGCGTCGATATCTTTTTTGTTATCTCGGGCTATCTGATTATCAATCAGATAGCGGAGGACATCGAGAACAAGCGGTTCAGCATTCTCGACTTCGCTACCCGCAGGACTTTCCGCATCTTGCCGGCGTTTTTGCTGGTCATGGTTGTGTGCCTTGCGCTCTCCACAACGATTTTCATGCAAGCCGATCCGAAAGATTTCGCGGAATCTTTTTTTCTGTCCGCGATTATGTTCGCGAACCATCACTTTTTGTCGCACACGGGCTATTTCGACATGGCTGCGGTCACAAAGCCGCTGCTCCACATGTGGTCGCTTGCGGTCGAAGAGCAGTTCTATCTTTTGGCGCCGTTGACATTGCTCGCCATGACCGCGACGACGGCGAAAATGAAACCGGAAAATCGTCGTAGAACCTGGATCGCGGTTACTTTCGGACTGGGCATCGTGTCGTTCGTTGCGTGCGTCATATTCACGTACCCGTCCATTAGACCAAACGTTTCATTTTACATTATGCCGACGCGTGGATGGGAGTTCATTCTCGGTGGGGCCGTGCCGACGTTCGCCGCGGTCGTCCGTCGGTTGCCCGTATCCGTCAATATGGGCCTGGCGATCGCCGGCGCCGCCGCCATTGTGCTCGCCGTTCTTTGCTTCGATGCAGACACGCTCTACCCGTTCTATTGGGCGGCGGTCCCTGTTATCGGGGCGACTTTGATTATCACCAGCGGACTGATCGAGCCTTGTAACGTTGTCGCGCGCGCGCTCGCAACGAAGCCGATGGTTTGGATCGGCCTTGTTTCCTATCCCTGGTATCTGTGGCATTGGCCCCTCATATCATTCGTTCGCACAATGAACTTCGGCGAACAGAGCTTCGCCGAAGAGATCGGAGCTGCAACTCTGTCATTGGCGCTTGCGGTTCTCACTTATCGTTTTGTCGAATTGCCGGTGCGACGGCTGCGGAAAAAACGCAAATTTCGCCCTGCTGCTGTTGTAGCCCTGGGAACTGCATCGTGCGTGTTGGTTGCCAGCTTGGGATATCTATGGTCGCTGCGTATTACTCCCCTCATGCTTCCTCAACTGTCGGGCCTCGGGCCGCCCCAAATTTCCGGCCGCGACTATCCACCCGTTTCACATCGCGGCGTTCTGATGGGAGATTCGCATGCGCTCGTCATCGAACAGTCGTTCAAGGAATATGCCCGGCGGGCCGGTGCCAGCCTGACCTCGGTACTTGAAGTCGGGTGCCCGCCGTTCAAGGCGGCAGTCAAGGATGGGCGCGGGAGGCCAGCCGCCCGGTGCGATTCGTTCGATCCAAATGCATTTCAGGAGGCAGAATTTGCGATCATTTCAACACGATGGAATTTTTATCTCGGATTACCTCAATCAGATCCATTCCATCGTTCGTTTCTTCTGATCGACGGCCAAGCCAAGAAAGACCCTTACGAAATATTGGCCGCGGGTCTTGCCGCTACACTCTCGGATGCGAAACGTGCGGGCGTAAGGCGCATCCTGATCATTGCTCCTCTGCCCGAATTCCCGTGGTACTCGCCGGCCTGTGTCGTTAAAGCAATTCGTGTCGGGTCCGACACTTGTTCGATCGTTCGAGCAAAAGTCGATGCAAGGCGAGAACGCACAATGACAGTCCTTCGTCAGGCGGTCGCTCCTTTCGAAAACGTCAGACTCATCGATCCGATCAATCTCTTCTGTACGGAAACGGAATGCCGGCCGAACAGGGGGGCCGAGCTCTTTTTCTTTGATACAAGCCATCTAACCTCGGCAGGAGCGGAGCGCCTTTACCAAGGATACGAGCGCGATTTTTTATGGGCACTCACCGGCGACGATGCCGGAAAAAAAGTCTCTAGAAACTCGTCCCGCTGATGGGAGAAATCCAATCTTGTCCAAGAGAGTGTTGAAAGCCGGTCTCTAAAAGTACCGGTGGTGTTGCGCCGGTCCCGCGCGTCTAGGTGACTTCTGCCAATTCCCGGACCGGAGTGTGGTGGGCGCGCCTTGCCTGAGCCCAGTCCTCATAGGGTTTTGGGCTCGTCATGAGGCCCAGTCCAACAAGTTGCGCGCTATCCTTGAATTTCGACGACTGATCGCACAGCAGCGTGGCACCTTCGTTCTCGCGGCACATCTGGAGATAGACGCGATACTCGCGGGCGTTTTCGTAGTGCTCGCCGCGCGCAACTTCGGTTTGCGCGCGCTCGTGAAAGTCGCTGAGAAATTTGAAATGCAGGAGTGACGCCAAAATCGGTGCGAGGTTTACGTCGCTGAGATAGTGCGTGCTGCTCACGAACTGCATCCCGGGTTTCCATCGCACCAGCGGCACCTTGCTGATGGATGGTGGGTGAAATTGGACCCGATTCTGCACAAACATGCGTTCACGTACGCCTCCGGAGATTTCAAAGTAGGGACAGCGATTCGTCCGGTGCATCTGGTAAGGCGCGCGATCGAAATAGTTGCAGGTTTCCAGCAGGGGGCGATTCGGGTCGTGCGTCGCATCGCGGATCGCTAGGCCCGGATACATGTCGAGCAGGAGGCTCGGGACAGCCTCCGCTCCAATGGAATCGAGAAAATCGCAGAATTGCGGCAGTGTGATCCACTCATAGTGTGGGAAAATGAATTGTTCGTCGGCGTCGATGGTAAGCGTCCAGTGACCGTTACCGAACGCGTTGAGCAGCTCGTTGGTCCACGCGACTCCATAGTTGCTCTCGGCGTAGCTGCTGTTTGTCGAAAAGACATGCACGTCCGGCTCGCCGCAAAGGTAGTCAAGCGTGCCGTCGGTCGAGCCGTTGTCGAGAGCGAAGAAGCGGCGTACGCCTAATGACCGGTGGTGGCGCAGCGTGGAGGGCAGTCGCAGCTTTTCGTTTCGGACCACGAGAAAGCTGCGGATTTCATTCGTCCCGTGCGGAATCTCCCGCGTGTCGACACGCTTCATGTATTTGAGGGCCCGCGCCTGGGTCATCGGGCCAAAACAAGCCGATTCGCATTGATGAATCGTTAGCGAGAGGCGGCCTGCCGTGGCTGGCTTTACTCTTGGCGGAAAAACACCGCCGCGTCGGTGCTGAAAGCCTTGCGGGAGTCCGGGTCCAGATAGAGCATGTGCCCGCCGCGATAGAGCTTGAGCTGCACGCGGCCGGGAGGATCGAAAGCCGGGAGATGATCAATCACATAGCGCGTCATGGCATAGGGCGTGATCATGTCGGAATAGCCATGCGCAATTAACACACGAAACGATGGCCCGAACGCCAAAAGCACGCGTAAATCATCTTCGGCGCTCGCTTGCACGCGGCCGCCCTGCCAGTCCCAACGATTGGTCACATCGCCGGCCAGAAGCGAGTATGTCATTTCGGTTCTGAAACCGAGCTCGTTGCGAGCATAGCTGGCCATGGCGCCGCCATAGGCGCGCGTGACGGCGTCAAGGATCGGGTCGGGCCCCCGCGACGATCGCGACTCAGGATAAGGGTCGTCCACCGCGAAGGTGGCATCGTAGCGGCTCACGATCTTGCCTTCGCCGGCGCGCAGGTTCTTCACATACGCTCTTGCGGCAAAGCCGCGAGCCTGCGTGACGGCATCGAGCGGCAAGCCGGTCATCTGCGCCACTCGGCTGTAGAATGCATCCGCCGCTCCGTCTTTCGGCGGTGCTGCCGCCAAGGTCGTCAGGTATTCCGTCATCGCAAATAGTTCCGCTGCCGCGAGAGCCTCGGGTGTGAACGCATGCTTGCGTTCGAGCTCGGCTGCGGCGAGCGACGGCAGCTGTAAAGCGGCGTGCAGCGCGGAACCATCGTCGCCGAAAGTGAGCCAGCCCTCGAGCAAAGGCGACAGCATTACAATGCCGTTGATCGAAATACCCTGATCCCGTTGAAGCGCTCGTGCAGTCTTGGCCGCGCGGAAACCGCCATAGCTTTCGCCAAACAAATATTTCGGCGAGCCGGCGCGATTGTTCTTGGCGACGTATAGCGCAATCGCCTTGGCCATGGCGTCGGCGTCGCTGCGCACACCCCAGAAGTGCTTGCCATCCTCACCTTTGGCCGCCCGGCTCCAGCCCGTACCGATCGGATCAATCAGGACCAGATCGGTGAAGGCGAGCCAGGTGTCGGGATTGTCGCGCAGGGTCGCGTGCGTGGCGTCATGCGGATTCGGCCCGAAATCGAGAATGCGCGGGCCGACCAAGCCAAGGTGCAGGAAGGCGGATGCCGCACCCGGTCCACCATTGAAAACGAATGTCACCGGGCGGTTGGCGCCGGCGCTCTTCGCAACATAGGCGGTGTAAAATACCGCAGCGCTTTGCTCGCCCGATTGATCATGGAACGCCAGCGTGCCGGCGGTCGCTGTGTAGGCAATCTTCCCGCGGGACGTTTCGATCGAATGCTCGGTGACGGCATCGGCCGGCAGCAGCCGCAGCACGCCTTTCGCGGTCTCCTGCCGTTCGGCGGCAGTCTGTTCGCCGGCCGGACGCGGGCCGGTTCTGGCGGCGTCTTCTGCGTTTGCGGAATGAAACGTGCCGGCCAGGACGATTGCCAGCGCGAGGCGGTGGAGGAAGGAAAGGGGCATCGGCGCACGCAACTCCTGTGATGCCCCCGAATTCTCTGGCGTGGTGTTCGCCTAACGTCTGCCGCGAAAGTTCGGACGACGCTGCTGCGGGGCGGCGGTCGGGGCGTCGCCCTTGTGACGGAAACTGATGCGCCCGCGTTGCAGATCGTAGGGCGACATTTCGACGATCACCCGGTCGCCGACACCTGTACGGATACGGAATTTGCGCATCTTGCCGGCGGTGTAGGCCAGAACCTCATGATCGTTGTCGAGCTTCACCCGGAAGTTGCCGTCCGGGAGAACCTCGGTGACGGTACCGTCAAACTCCAGCAGTTCTTCTTTCGCCATCCAGTCGACTCCAATTGCCTCACCGTGGCCGGTAGCCGGCGCTGCGGCGCGGCTCATTCGGGCGCTTCAGGAATGTAACATTTCCGATGCCGCTTGGCTCCCCTGCCGTAGCGCCCTGCCGGTGCACGGGTTGACCGTTCTGGCTCGGACGGTCTTGGCGGCCATTGCCGCCGTTATGGGACCGGTGGTCGTTATTGCCGGGACGGCCATGACCGCCGCCGTGGCCGGCGCGGTGACCGCGCTGTTGCTTGCCGCGATGCGGTCGGCCGCCGTGGCGGGCCTCTGCCGGTTGCGGGGCGGCATGGCCCGCCGACTTGCCCGTGCGCCGGTCGGTTGCCGGGATGGTCATGCGGATCAGCCGCTCGATGTCGCGCAGGTAGGCCCGCTCCTCATGGTCGCAGAACGAGATCGCCACGCCCTCGGCGCCGGCGCGCGCGGTGCGGCCAATGCGATGGACATAACTTTCGGGAATGTTCGGAAGATCGTAGTTGACCACATGGCTGACGCCGTCGACGTCTATGCCGCGGGCGGCGATGTCGGTGGCAATCAGGGTGCGCAGTCGGCCGTTGCGGAACGCCGCGAGAACGCGCTCGCGCTGGTTCTGCGACTTGTTGCCATGGATCGCTTCGGCCGCGTGACCGGCTTTTTGCAATCCGCGTACGACCTTGTCGGCGCCATGCTTGGTGCGGGTGAATACCAGAACGCGATCGGTCTTTTCGGTTTTGAGCACCTCGATCAGTAGCGATGCCTTCGATGCCTTTTCGGTAAGGATGACGCGCTGCTCGATTCGGTCGACGGTCGTAGCTTGCGGCGTCACGGCCACGCGGGCGGGTTCGCGCAGCATCGCGTCGGCGAGTCTGGTGATGTCCTGCGGCATGGTCGCCGAAAAGAACAACGTCTGCCGCTGCTTCGGCAGCATGGCGACGATCTTCTTGATGTCGTGGATGAAGCCCATGTCGAGCATACGATCGGCTTCATCAAGCACCAGCACCTCGATCTGGTCGAGGCGCAGCGCGCGCTGGTGAACCAGATCGAGCAGGCGGCCGGGCGTTGCAACCAGCACTTCGGCGCCGCGCGCAAGCGCGCGCACCTGCCGGTTGATCGGTACGCCGCCGATAGCGAGTGCTATCTCGAGCGGGCGGATGTGACGGCCATAGGCACGAAAGCTGTCGGCGATCTGGCCGGACAGTTCGCGCGTCGGCGACAGCACCAGCACGCGGCAGGATTTCTGCGCGGGACGCTGACGCTTGGTGAAAAGATGATTCAGGATCGGCAGCGCGAAAGCCGCGGTCTTGCCGGTGCCGGTCTGCGCGATGCCGATGACATCGCGGCCTTGGCTGGCAAGAGGAATGGTTTGTGCCTGGATCGGGGTTGGAGTGACGTATTTCTCTTGCGCGAGTGCGCGAAGGATCGGCTCAGCGAGGCCGAACTCGTTAAATGAAGTCAATGAGTCTCTTTCTTATACGGCGAACCGGCCGTGCTGCGGTTGCAGCCGGCGGAGGCGCGGGTTCTTTAAGACATCCCGCGTGGCCAGGGTTGTCGCTTGTTGGAAAAACGGAGGAGGCGGGGCGAAATTCGTTTTAATGAGTTTCGTGCACGCAGCCCGCAAACCCGAGACCGGGTCTTTCTTCCGTTGGCGGTCATATGACAGGTGCTCGTGGTCTTTTCAAGGCATAAGCGGGGATTGCTGCCGCACATGATGAATAAAAGCCTTTTTCGGCCTTGCGAGCCCGCTATTTCATTCCGGGCCGGTCCGCCGATGCAATAGACAAGCCCCCGTAGATCGGGGAATGTCGGGCCGGAAACCCAGTCCTGGGGCCAGAAAGACACTCCGGAGTTCTCGTAATGCCGTTTCCCAGGGCCTCTTCGGCCCTTTCCCGCTTTACCGTCCTCGATCTGACACGCGTGCGATCGGGACCGACCTGTGTGCGCCAGCTCGCCGACTGGGGGGCCAATGTCATCAAGATTGAGACGCCACCGCATCTGGAAAAAGGCGAAGGGCCGGGCGGACCACGCTCGAATGCCGATTTCCAGAACCTGCACCGCAACAAGCGCGGCATCACCCTTGATCTGAAATCGCCGCAGGGCTTGGCAGCGTTCAAGCGTATGGTCGAAAAAGCGGACGTCGTGGTTGAAAATTTCCGCCCGGATGTAAAGGGCCGGCTTGGCATCGACTACGAGTCGCTGAAGAAGATCAACAAGCGCATCGTGCTCGGCAGCATCTCTGGTTTTGGCCAGGACGGGCCCTATCGTGACCGCCCGGGCTTCGACCAGATCGCGCAGGGCATGGGCGGGCTGATGTCGATCACGGGACTGCCGGGGCAGGGGCCGGTGCGCGTCGGCATTCCGATTGCCGATCTGTCCGCCGGCCTGTTCTGTGCTCTTGGCATTCTCGTCGCGCTGCTCGAGCGTGAAGTCTCCGGCGAAGGCCAATGGGTGAACACGTCTTTGCTGCAGGCGCAGA
>DASSSM010000549.1:0-3432 GCA_035708425.1 Pseudolabrys sp. | reverse complement strand
GGCCCCCATCGATCTCGCGAAATTGCTCGACGCGCTGGTCAAGGCCGCGAACGAAGTTCGCACCGACGATGTCAAAGTGACGCTGACGTTCGAGGGCAGTCCGCTGTCCGAGTTCAAGATAGCGGGTCACGACTCCAGGATTGGCCAGGTCGTCAGCAACCTGGTCGACAATGCGCGCTCGTTCTCGCCCGCGGGAGGCACCGTGCGCATCACCTGCCGCCGGCTGCGCGGCGAGGTGGAAATCCTGGTCGATGACGAGGGCCCGGGCATCCGGCCGGAAGCGCTCGATAAAATCTTCGAGCGTTTTTATACCGACCGGCCGGAACAGGGCTTCGGTCAGAATTCGGGGCTGGGCCTGTCGATCTCCAAGCAGATCGTCGAGGCGCATGGCGGCACGATCCGCGTTGAAAATCGCATGGGCGGCCAGCCGTCGCGGGTGCTCGGCGCCCGCTTCATCGTGCGCCTTCCCGCGACCTGATGGTGGCAGATTCCACCATTCATGCCTCGGCCGTTCTCGCCGGGCCCAAGGCGATTCTCATTCGGGGGCCGTCCGGCTCAGGCAAATCCTTGCTGGCATGGAATCTCATCAACGCTGCGTCGCAAGGGCTGCTGACGTTCACTCGCCTTGTGGGAGACGATCGGGTTCAGGTGATTGGCCAGTCGGACCGATTGCTGGTGCGGCCGGCGCAGGAGCTGAGCGGCCTTATTGAAATCCACGGCCTAGGCATCAGGAGGCTGCCGTTTGAGTCCATTGCTGTTGTTGGCTGGGTGGTCGACCTTGCTGCAGCGGATGCCGCGCGGCTTCCTGCAGCCGAAGCCAAGACCGCTTCGATCGCGGGAGTTACAATGCCGCGACTTGCCGTCGCAGCAGAAACGGCTGCCTTGCCGATGGTGTTAGCGGCCTTAAGGACATCCCCTGCGGGCAATTGACCTGTCGCGGAAATCTGGGCTACCCCCGGCACCCCGACCAAACTGAGAAAATTAACCATACAGGGCCTAGGATCGCGCACCGTCCAAAAACGTACGCCCCGAGCCCACCTTGGCCCCATCTTTCCGCAGTGCAGCAGAACACCTATATAGCGTGCCGAGCCCTTGCAATGGGGCTTCAGATGGGCGTGAATGCGCGCCCTATCGTGCGGTGCAGCGTAGCGCCCGCGAGGAGCCAGGGATGATCGGCCTCGTATTAGTGACCCACGGGCGGCTCGCCATCGAGTTCCGCTCAGCGCTGGAGCATGTGGTCGGCCCTCAGCGTCAGATCGAGGCAATTACGATTGGGCCCGACGACGACGTCGAACAGTGCCGCAAGAATATTCTTGAGGCCGTGAAGCGGGTGGACAGTGGCGAAGGCGTCGCGATCCTGACCGACATGTTCGGCGGCACGCCGTCCAACCTCGCCATTTCGGTGATGAGCCAGCCAAAGGTCGAGGTGCTGGCCGGTATCAATCTACCCATGCTGATCAAGCTCGCCAAAATCCGCGAGATCAGCCCACTGCAGGATGCGGTCGCCGCCGCCCAGGAAGCCGGCCGCAAGTACTGTACGATCGCCAGCCGCGTCCTCAACGGAAAATGACTCCCCGCGCTTCAGCGGACGAGACTCCTGTCTCGCGCGAGGTGGAGATCGTCAACAAGAAGGGATTGCACGCCCGCGCATCCGCGAAATTCGTGCAGACGGCCGAACAGTTCGATGCAGCAATCACGGTCACCCGCGGCCACGAAACGGTCGGCGGAACGTCCATCATGGGTTTGATGATGCTGGCCGCCGGTCCGGGCGTCTCCATCACGATAAAGGCAATCGGCAAAGACGCCGCGAAGGCGGTCGAGACATTGTGCAAGCTGGTCGAGGCTGGTTTCGACGAAGAGGACTGAGTGTTCGGCACGCCCGCCACGACCGAAACGACATAAAGAATTCCTTATATATTCGTTGCGGCGTCGGCGGCGGGCTGTTATAGGCACGCCCAGCCAAGCAATCCCTATCAGCCAGGAACTGTCATGAGCGCGAAAGTAGCGTCCGAATACATCGTCAAAGACATTGGCCTCGCCGATTTCGGCCGGAAGGAAATCTCCATCGCGGAGACCGAAATGCCCGGCCTGATGGCAACACGCGAGGAGTACGGCCCGAAGCAGCCGCTCAAAGGCGCGCGCATCGCCGGCTCGCTGCACATGACGATCCAGACTGCGGTGCTGATCGAGACCTTGAAGGCGCTCGGCGCCGACGTGCGCTGGGTCTCGTGCAACATCTATTCGACGCAGGATCACGCCGCGGCAGCAGTTGCAGCTGGTGGCACGCCGGTCTTCGCCGTCAAAGGCGAAACGCTGAAGGATTACTGGGACTACACCCGCAAGCTGTTCGAATGGCATGGCGGCGGCTGTCCCAACATGATCCTGGATGACGGCGGCGATGCGACTTTGTTCGTGCATCTCGGTGTGCGTGCGGAAGGCAGCGATACCGCGTTCCTCGACAAGGCGACGTCGGAGGAAGAGGAAATCCTCTTCGCGCTGATCAAGAAGACCCTGAAAGAAAAGCCGAAAGGCTGGTTCGGCGAGATTGCGAAATCGATCAAAGGCGTCTCGGAAGAGACCACCACCGGCGTGCATCGGCTTTACGAAATGCAGAAGAAGGGCAGCCTGCTCTTCCCTGCGATCAACGTGAACGACTCCGTCACCAAGTCGAAGTTCGACAACCTCTATGGCTGCCGCGAGTCGCTGGTCGACGGCATCCGCCGCGGCACCGACGTGATGATGGCCGGCAAGATCGCCATGGTCGCGGGTTTTGGCGACGTCGGCAAAGGCTCGGCGGCTTCGCTGCGTCAGGCCGGCTGCCGCGTGATGGTGTCGGAAATCGATCCGATCTGCGCCCTGCAGGCGGCGATGGAAGGCTATGAGGTCGTCACGATGGAAGATGCAGCGCCGCGCGCCGACATTTTCGTGACGGCGACCGGCAACAAGGACGTCATCACCATCGAGCACATGCGCGCCATGAAGGATCGCGCGATCGTGTGCAACATCGGCCACTTCGACAACGAGATCCAGGTCGCCGGCCTGAAGAACTTCAAATGGAACAACATCAAGCCGCAGGTGGACGAAATCGAGTTTCCGTCAGGCCGGCGCATTATCCTTCTGTCGGAAGGCCGGCTGGTGAACCTCGGCAATGCGATGGGTCACCCCAGTTTCGTGATGTCGTCGTCCTTCACCAACCAGACATTGGCGCAGATCGAATTGTGGGGTAATGCCGGCAAGTACGAGAAGAAGGTCTATACGCTGCCGAAAAAGCTCGACGAAAAGGTCGCGCGCCTCCACCTGGAAAAGATCGGCGTGAAGCTCACCAAGCTGCGTGACGATCAGTCGGAGTATATCGGCGTGCCGAAGGACGGCCCCTTTAAGAGCGACCACTACCGCTACTGACGAACGGTTGGTCGCGCTCTGCACTTTCGG
>DASSSM010000548.1:0-3400 GCA_035708425.1 Pseudolabrys sp. | reverse complement strand
AGTCCTGCTGATAGGGCCGGCAACGATGAAATTCCGCCCGGCGACCAACTAGAGCGACCAAACGCCGAAAGCGGCTGGTCCGCCTGTACGGTTCTTTGCGCCGACCAAACTTGTGATTGCCGACCTATCCCAGCGAAGCTTAGGATGTTGGTTCAAGTCTGCGGCCTTGGCGCGGTACTTGCATAACCTGTCGCGTAGATGGACCTGTATCGGGGGGAGGGTGTCATGCGTCGTCGTGATTTCAGCAAGTTGGCGCTTGCCAGTGCGGTCGGCACGGTGGCGGCGCCGGCCGTGGTTCGCGCTCAGACAACATTCAATTGGAAGATGACGAGCTTCTACGGTCCGAATGCTGCGTTCTATTCAACCGGACCCGGCAGCGCCAAGGACTTATGCAAGCGCATCGAGGACATGTCGGGCGGGCGCCTGAAGATCCAGTTCTACGGCGCCGGCGAGCTGATCCCCGCCGCCGAAGGTTTCGACGCAGTATCCGCCGGCACGGTCGAGATGAACTACGCCAATTCTTATTTCTGGACCGGCAAAAGCTTCGCCGCGCAATACTTCACCGCCGTTCCCTTCGGCCTCAATTTCCAGGGCTTCAACGGCTGGATCTACGACGGCGGGGGGCTCGACCTCTGGCGCGAGGTTTACGACCGCTTCAATCTCGTGCCGTTCCTGTGCGGCAATACTGGCGTGCAGATGACCGGCTGGTTCAAGAAGCCGATCGAGAAAGTCGCGGATCTCAACGGCCTCAAGATGCGCATTCCCGGCCTTGCTGGCCGCGTCTACAAAGAGCTCGGCGTCGATTCCCGCCTCCTGCCCCCCGGCGAAATCTTTCCGGCGCTGGAACGCGGCGTGATTGATGCCGCAGAGTTTGTCGGCCCCTATCTTGACCGCCAGCTCGGGCTCCATCGCGCCGCCAAATACTATTACACGACCGGCTGGCATGAGACCGCGACCGCGAGCGAGCTCATCGTCAACAAGGCAAAATGGGCGAGCCTCCCGCCCGATCTCAAGGCCATCGTCGAGAACGCCTGCGCCGCCTGCAACGTTTCCGGCGAGGCCTGGTGCCAAAAGAACAACGCCGAGGCGATGGAAGATCTGATCAAGAACCAGGGCATCACGGCGCAACCGTTGCCAGATGCCATCGTCGCCGCGCTGCGTACCGCCAACGAGAAGATTCTCGCCGAGGCCGTGGCAAAGGATCCAGTCACCAAGAAGGTGCACGAGTCCTACATGAGCTACATGGCCAAGTACAAACAGTGGGCGGGCTATAGCGAAGCTGTCTACCACGACAAAATTCTCAAGAGCTGACGTGAGTCCGGCAGAAAAGCTGGCCGACGGCATCGACACCTTCATCGATGCGGTCGGCCGCATCACCGCCTGGTCGTCGTTTGCATTGGCGCTCGTCATGGGCGGCAATGTGCTGCTGCGCTACGGCTTCAATACCGGATCGGTCTGGTCGCAGGAGCTCGAGTGGCACCTGATGTCACCGATCTGCCTGTTCGGCATGTCCTACGCGCTCAGGCACGGCGAGCATGTGCGCGTTGATGTTCTGTTTGCCTCATATTCCCAGCGCAACAAGTACCTGGTTGAATTCATTACAGCGCTGCTCTCGATGGCGATCTCCCTGATCATCATCAAGCTGTCGTGGGCCTACGTCCTGCAATCCTGGAGCATCGGCGAGGGCACAGCCAATCCGGGCGGCATTTCCGGCCGATACATTCTCAAGGGCCTGATTCCCCTCGGATTCGCTTTGCTGTTTTTGCAATCGCTGGCGCAGGCGATCCAGTATTTCCTGGCGTGGCGAGGAGAACGCACGAATGCCGTTTAATGAAATTCTCGCCATCCTGATGCTGGTCGGGTTCTTCGTCCTGCTGCTGGCGGGCATCCCGGTTGCTCTGACGCTGGCGACGACCGGTCTGGTGTTTGGCTACATCGGCTTTGGCCCGCTGCTGTTCAATCTGCTTCCAAGCCGCATCTTCGGCGTGGTGACAAACTACACGCTGATTGCCATGCCGCTGTTCGTCTTCATGGGCGTGATGCTGGAAAAATCCAAGCTCGCCGAAGACCTGATGGACGTGATCGCGCACGCGGCCGGAAACCTGCGTGGCGGGCTCGGTATCGGCATCATCGTCGTCGGTGTTTTCATGGGCGCCACCACCGGCATCGTTGGTGCCACGGTCGTAACGCTTGGTCTGCTCACTTTGCCGACGCTGCTGCGTCGCGGTTACGACAAGGGGCTGGCCTGCGGCACGATTTGCGCCTCCGGCACGCTTGGACAGATCATCCCGCCCAGCCTGATTCTGATATTGTTGGCCGACATCCTGAATGAATCGGTCGGCACCTTGTTCGCCGCCGCTATGATCCCAGGCCTGATGCTGGCGGGCATCTACGTCGTTTACATTCTTGGGCTGGGTATCTTTCGTCCCAAAATGGTGCCGGCAGTATCGAAAGAGGAGCGCGATCTTGTTTCCCGTGGCGAGCTCGCGGGCAAACTTTTGCGCGTCGTTGTGCCGCCGCTCGCACTGGTGGGGGCGGTACTGGGCTCGATTATCGCCGGCGTCGCCGCGCCAACCGAGGCTGCCTCCATGGGCGCGCTCGGCGCCATCGTGGTGACCGCTATCGGGGGGCGGATGTCATGGTCGGTGCTGCGGGAAACGACCTATGCGACCACCCGTATCACCGCCATGATGATGTTTATTCTGATGTGCGCGCAGGCCTTCTCGCTTTCCTTCCGCGGCCTTCAGGGCGAAAAACTGGTGCAGGATTTCTTCGAATTCCTGCCCGGCGGCATCAATGCCGACATCTGGTTTTTGATGTTCATCATCTTCATCCTCGGCTTCTTCATCGAGTGGATCGAGATCTCCTACATCGCGGTGCCGCTGTTCCTGCCAATCTTCATCGCCGCCAAGGTCGACATGGTCTGGCTCGCGACCCTGATCTGCGTGAATTTGCAGACCTCGTTCCTCACCCCGCCGTTCGGCTGGGCGCTGTTCTTCCTGCGCGGCGTCGCGCCGCCCGAGATCACTACCGGCGACATCTATCGCGGCATCGTGCCGTTCGTGGCGATGCAGCTTCTCGCGCTGGTGATTTGTTTCTTCTTTCCTCAGCTTGCGCTGTGGCTTCCGCGAACGATCGGCTGGTAAAAAAAATTGCGAAAACGTCGGGATGCGCTTTATTCTGGCGCCCCAATTGCAAAGGGCGCAGCCTCGGCCGCGCCCTTTGCATTTTCAGATCGGTCCTGGGCTAGAAGCCCATGCCGCCGCCCATGCCGCCGCCGGGCGGCATTGCGGGCGCCGGATCTCTCGGCAGTTCGGCGACCATCGCCTCCGTGGTGACGAGAAGGCCGGCAACCGAGGCGGCATCCTGCAAGGCGGTGCGCACCACCTTGGCGGGGTCG
>DASSSM010000547.1:0-2739 GCA_035708425.1 Pseudolabrys sp. | reverse complement strand
CGGCCGCGAGGCAAGAACAATTCGTTCAGTGGTTTTGGTCATTGCGATTCCCTGCTTCTACCGGCGCCTAGCCATCCCTCTACGCCGTTCAACTTTTACCCCAAAAGATGGGGTAATCGGCCGGCGGCTTGTGGATAGCTGAAAGATTTTGGGTGCTGCGCTTCAGAGAAACGAGGTCACCGTGGTTACGGGCCCCAAGCATCAGAAGGAGAAGCGCAGCATGGAGCATTTTGCCGGACTGGACGTGTCAGTCAATGAGACGAGCGTTTGCATTGTGGATGATACGGGCAGGATCGTTCGAGAGGTAAAGGTTGCGAGCGAACCTGAAGCTCTATTGCAAGTGCTGAAGAACGGCGTTTACCGCTTCAAGCGCATCGGACTGGAAGCTGGGCCGCTGTCGCAGTGGCTTTACAGCGCGCTCGGCGAAGCAAACTTGCCGGTGATCTGCGTTGAGACGCGGCACATGCGGGCGGTGTTAAAGGCGCAGATCAATAAGACCGACCGCAATGATGCCCGCGGCATCGCGCAGATGATGCGGGCGGGGCTTTATCGTCCGGTGCATGTGAAGACGCTACGTAGTCAGAAGCTGCGGATGTTGCTGACCCATCGCAAGCTGCTGCAGTCGAAGGCGATTGCCATCGATAACGATTTGCGCGGGACGTTGCGCAACTTCGGCCTCAAGGTGGGCCTGGTCGGGTCGGGCAAGTTCGAGGCCCGCATCAAGGAGCTGGTCAAAGACCTCCCTGACATAGCCATCCTGGTCGAGCCGCTGCTCGTCGTTCGCAGAGTGCTGCGCGAGCAGATTGCAGTTCTGCACCGCCGCTTGCTGGCGATCGCCCGGGACGACGAGGTGTGCCAGCGGCTGATGACGATCCCCGGCGTCGGGCCGGTGGTGGCGCTGACGTATCGCGCCACCGTCGATGTGGCGGCGCGCTTCCGCAGCTCCAAGGCGGTCGGGGTGGTCTTGGGCCTGACACCCTGCAAGTATCAATCGGGCGAGATCAATCGCAGTGGCGCCATATCAAAGTGCGGCGACGAGATGATGCGGGTCATGCTCTACGAAGCCGCCCAGATCCTGCTGGTGCGCTCAGCCAAATGGTCCTGGCTCAAAGCTTGGGCGATGCAGATCGCCAGGCGCCGCGGCGTGAAAAAGGCGATCGTCGCGCTGGCACGCCGGCTGGCCGTGATCATGCATCGCATCTGGCTCGACGGCACCGAGTTCCGCTGGACCCGGCAAGAGGCTGCAGCAGCATGACAATGCAAGATCAAACCCGATAGGAGAACACGCGAGCTCCACCGCGACGGTGGAATGATGTCCCTCGCGGGACGATGGATGAGGTGAGATCGTATGTCCGCTTGGACCTGCCGCCCAATCAACGGCAAGGCCGACTAAAAGATTGTTCCGCCTTATTCTCGAACCCCATGATGGAAGGGCCTTGGTGCCGATTCCGAAGAGAAGCGCGAGCCCGCGAGCGACATCGACACTATACTGGTGGATAGCCTGAAAGCGCTTGACCCAAAACGGCCGATTAGAGAAGCGGACATGTGCGGCGCAAACCGTCATGTCTGCTTTGAGCCAAAAGCGGACATTCCGACAATCATTCAATCACCTCGTCGGCGGCATTCAACAGTCCAAACGGCACGCTGAGGCCTAGCGCTTTGGCGGTCTTGAGATTGATAATCAGGTCGAACTTGGACGACTGAATAACTGGCAACTCCGCCGGCTTCTCGCCTTTGAGAATCCGGCCAACATAGACGCCGACGAGACGATACATGTCCGTCAAGCTGTTGCCGTATGCCATCAGCCCGCCCGCGTGAGCGAAGTCGCGCAGGTAGTAGATCGCCGGTATCCTATGGCGTGCTGCGAGTGAGACAATCTGGTCGCGCCGGTTAAAGAGAAAAGGATCGGAGGCACCGAGAAGCGTGCCGATTCGCTGCTGCACCATGCTTGCAAATGCTGCGTCAAGCTCGCTTTCGCTGCTGGCACTAAAGACAACAATTTGTTTTCCGAGAGAGGTGGCTGCCGCCTGTGCGGCTCTCATTTCGAGATTACCGTTCGGATTGTTTGGATTCATGAGAAAAGCGATGACGACGCCCTCCGGCACAAGGGCATGCAGCAGCTGTAGTCGTTTGGTCACCGCTGCCGGACCAAATATAGTCACACCAGTCGAATTGCCGCCCGGCCGGCTGAGGCTGTCTACCAAGCCTTCCTTGACCGGGTCACCAAACATGCCGAACACGATAGGAATCGTTTGAGTCGCCGCCTTCGCAATCTGCGGCGACGGATCGCCCCCGCTCGCGACGAGTACGGCGACCCGTCTGCGTACCAGATCAGCTGCCAGCTCAGGCAATCGATCATAGTGACCCTGAGCCCAACGATACTCGATGGCCAGATTCTGGCCTTCTCTATAACCCGTTTCCTTGAGGCCTTGATGGAAGCCAACCATGGGGGTCGAAATGTTCTCAGGTGATAGGGTGCTCATGAAGCCAACCACCGGCATGCTTGGCTGCTGCGCGCGCACCACCAGCGGCCAAGCGACCGCTGTGCCGCCGAGAAGCGTGATGAACTCGCGCCGTCTCATCGTGTCCCCTGAAGGTTCAGGACAAGCTATCGTATCGGATTTAGGAACAGCGCCGGAAGGGGCCATGTCCGCTTTGGGTCAGAAGCCGACATGTGCGGTGCAAAAAGGCATGTCCGCTTTTCCCCGCGAAAGCAGACATCAAACGACCTGCTATGCC
>DASSSM010000546.1:0-14814 GCA_035708425.1 Pseudolabrys sp. | reverse complement strand
AAATTTGACAACGAGAATATCCGCGTCGTGCCGCGGCCGAAGAAAACCGATTCACTCGAAGTTTATATCGGCGACGAGTTCATTGCGGTTCTGTTTCTCGAAATCGAGAAAGGACGGCGCTCCTACATTCTTGAATTGCCGATCCTCGACGTGGATCTGGTGGACTAGCAAGAAACGCAATTTTCCGGTTCATGGCGGACCTGTTCCCGGCCATTCGCCCTTTGCATCAGTTGGCCGGATGCAGTCTGGCAACAAGCCGGTCGACGCCCTTGGCGACATTCTCCCAATCCGGCAGCCAGTCACGCGGAAACCGGAAGGTGATATCGGCATTGCCGATGCGGCGCTCGAGCAGACAGACTCCAGAGTTTGTCACACCCTTGCGCGAGCATCGGGCAAGGAAATGCTCGGGTGCGTTTGATTCAAACACCAGGTCCTCGCCCTGATAAGGCGAGTCGTCACGAAATCCACGGTAGGTCAATCCCGGAAAACCGGCGACGGGCTGGGCCACAAGATAGCGCGGGTAGATTGTCTGAACGCGCTCCATTAGTGGCAATGTCGCGTCGCCTGATGAAAGCGTCACGAATACACGCTCATTTGGATCGAGCGGCGCACCGACGGTCGGTTTGACGGCAGGATCGGGCGGCACCAGCGACGGCCAAAGATAGCTGAGATCGACGCGCTGCTGCACGCCGGCTCGACGCTGAACCCCGATGCGAATGGCCGCCGGTTCGACATTGAAGGTCACGCCGGAGACGACGATTGGCAGCGAAGGCGCATTGATCGATACCGGTCCCTGTGGCCATCGCGGCCACAGAATGTAGGCCACATAGAGAGCGGCCAGCAGCACCACCGCACCAAATACCAGGAGCGGTACCATGATTGGGCTATGGCCGGCGTGCCGTCGCCGCTGGGTGGCCGGCCGGGCTGAGCTTGGGGGTTCCTGCGCGAGAAAGGCCACGGCGACTCCTGCGTGCGAATCGCGCGGATTATGCCACGTCACGCCCCGTAGAACGGGGCAGCCGCCATTTACCATTCGTTAAGGATTGGCTGGCGTGTGCCCCGCCCGTTTGCAACAGATAATCCCAGGTGTTGCGTTGAGGTGAGTGATGACCCCCGAGTCCGTACAGATGCTGTTCGCGCTGGTGTTCGGCTTTGCCGTCGCAGGCATGTTCAGCTCCGGCTACCGGCTCGTCACCGACCGCTTGCCGAGCTTCAATCAGCTGAGCAACGGTCCCGCCGCGGCAACCTTCGCCGTGATCCCCTTGCTGGTCGTTGCGGCGCCGTTCCTCATTATACGCAACACGATCCTCGGCCAGCGCCAGGAAGGCCGCCGTTTCGAATTCGTCTTCCTTGCCACGCTGATCGCCGGTTTCTGGAGCCTCATGTCGGGCCTGGTTTTGGTCACGACGTTGCAGGCTCTTCTGCTCGTCTAGGACGCTTCCCTCGAAAGCCATGTTCGGGCAAGTTCGCGCCTTCCTGCTGGGAGGGCGGAATGCCTATTTACGAGCTCGACGGTCAGGCGCCCGAACTTCCCGGCGATGGCCGATTTTACGTGACGGAAACCGCGGTGCTGATCGGCCGCGTGCGGCTCAAGGCCGACTCCAGCGTCTGGTTCGGCGCTGTTTTGCGCGGCGACAACGAATGGATCGAGCTCGGCGAACGGTCGCAGGTCCAGGATAACGCCACACTGCACACCGATCCGGGATTCCCGCTGACCATCGGTTACGATTGTGTCATCGGCCACAATGTCATTCTTCACGGCTGCACGATCGGCGACAATTCACTGATCGGAATGGGCGCGATCCTGCTCAATGGCGCAAAGATTGGAAACAACTCGCTTGTCGGTGCCGGCAGCGTGGTCACCGAAGGCAGGAGCTTCCCTGACAACTCGCTGATCGTCGGAGCACCGGCGCGCGCGATCCGGACGCTTGACGAGAAAGCGGTCGCAATGATCCGCGCCGGCGCGGATATTTACGTGCAACGCTCGAAGCGTTACGCAAAGGGCCTCAGGCGGACGGGCTGATCAGGCGGCCGCCTTCTTGGTATCGACCTGCGGCGGGACGCGGAACGCAATCGAAAGTCTGTTCCACGTGTTGATCGCGACGGCTGCCGCCGTTAGATCGACAATCTCCTTCTCCGAAAACTGCTTGCGAACCGTGTCGAAGACTTCGTCCGGAACGTGGCCCTCGGTCAGCAGCGTGATTGCTTCGATCCAGGCCAATGCCGCGCGTTCGCGCGCGGTGTAGAGCGGTGCCTCGCGCCACGCGTTAAGGAGGTGCATTCGCTCGTCGGTCTCGCCGTGCTTGCGTGCATCGCGCGTATGCATCGCCAGGCAATAGGCGCACCCGTTGATTTGCGACGCACGGATTTTTATGAGCTCGCGTAGTTTCGGATCAAGCCCAGACTGATCGACATAAGATTGCAAGGCAGCCACGGCCTGAAACGCGGCCGGGCTCACTTTTGGTGACGTCAATTCGCTGTTGCATGAGGAACTCGTGATGGCTGAACGTCGCCCCGGCCTCGAAGATTGCGCGCAAAAATGCCGTCAGTCTGACTGCTTCGTGACCATCGCGTGGATATGGAACGCAAAAGCTAGTCGTCAAAAAATGTGCGGCCGGATCTTGGGGGAGATCCGGCCGCTCGCGAACCCGGTCTGGGGACGGGGAGGGGTGGGGACGTGACCGGGAACGCGAATTCCTTTCCTTGTCAGCGCGCCGAAACGATCGCCGGCGCAGCGGGCGGCTCGCCAAGCAGGACCCAGGCGTTCGGGTCGGATTGCGACTGACGCTTCACGAAGCGATAGCCGGTCCGCTCCCACGACAGGATCTGCGGTTCCTGATTATCGAGAACGAATTCGCCACGATCGGTCTTGACCGTAAGCACGGCATGACCATCGCCTTTCTTGTCGCGCACGACGGTGATGAGCAGCGCCTCGCGCGGCCACCCGGCCTGTATCAACATGCGCCGCTTGAGCAGCACGTAATCCTCGCAGTCGCCGTAACCGTCGTCCGGATAGTTCCAGCGTTCGATGACGCCCCAATGCTCCGTATCGGTGATCGGCTTGATCGCCTGGTTTGCCCAGGCATTGACCTTGACCATGTCGGCCCAGGCTTTAGTTGAGAGCACGACGTCGCGTGGCGCGGACGGCTTGGTGGCGCATTCCGGCTGGTATTCGACGCAGAAATCCACCCATCCAATTGGCGGACGCGTCGGTTCCCCGACCGCGATGTAAAGCGGCTGTTCCAATTGCGGGAGCGGGTTACCAAGCGATGCCGTGCGCTCCCGAGCGGCCGTTGCGCTTACCGAGACCGCGAGCATAGCTGCGGCCACGAACGCCAGCGTGGCGCCGGTCCGCAGGGTCTGTTTGAGACGCCTAGCCATTGTGGCCCCTTCCCGTCTTGTTGGGGCCACAGTTCCCACAAACGACTTGTATTGGGGCTAAGTTGCGGAAGTCACTTTAAGTAGAATGCAAGTAAAACACCGATCTAATACTTTTAAAGCTCAAATAGTATTTGCCTAAAATCCGTATCAATACAATTTGCCTAAAGTTTTAGGAATTAACGGATAGCGCGCGAAATAAAGCGCCCGCGCAGGCGTTCCGCACGGGCGTTTACTTTCGGCAGCCTTGGGATTTCACCGTGGCCGGCGTGCCGCGGACCGCTGAAGCTAGCACCCTGTTACCGCGAGCGCGCAATTCCGCGCATCGCGTTTACGGCGCAGTCACGCTATTCGCCGGTCACGTTTTCTTCAACGAAGTCGGGGTGCTGCAGCCGCATGAACTCAATGGCGAAGCCGTCGTCGATGTGACGCACGACACGACCTTGCGTCTTTCCGACGGTGACTACAACGCCGATTGGCGGCCGCAGCTCGCTTGCGATGCCAATCGCGGCGCCGGATTGCGACAGGTCGATCACGCGGCAGGCGACATTGGTGCCATTGGGCAGCACGAGCCGCGCCATAGGATTCCGCGGCGTAAAACGGCCGTGGCGGCGATCCTCTGGAAGGTTAAGAATCTGCCGGTTGGCGAGCCAGGTGAGCTGGGCAGCAAGCTTGTCGCGCTTGCGCAGCGTCGCCGAGATCGTCATCGCAAATCCGTTTTCGAACGTGCGCGCGACTTTGCCCTCAAGACGGCCGAGATGGTCAACATAGGCGATTACACGCTCACCCGGTTGGCCGGCCATGGGTGCATGAAGAGCCATGCCGCCGGGGGACATGTCGACAACCTGGCAGGGGAATTCACGCCGATCTGCCAGCATGTAACGGCCGAGCAGGTTGACCTTCACGCGCTGATGACGCCGGCGTTCCTCAGCCAGAGGCAGAATAACCGGTTTGGTCAGGGGCAATGCCATAGCTGCCGGGGTCGGAAAGCGTTTATTTTCCGCAGCTAATGAGCCTATGACCCTATCGTTAACGTTGCGTTAGTTTGTGCCGTCACCCGGCCTCATTTAGCGCCCGCCGTTGTAGACCAGAAAGCCATGCCGCATGCGCAGGCCGGCGCCGCTTCGAAATCGCGGTACCGCGAGGTCGGATTGCGTGGCGCCGACATGGCGCAGTGTCTGCAATTCCAACTCCACGATGGGCTCTTCGCCGAGCCAACAAGGCTGTGCCAGGGGCGCCAGACAACCAAGTACGCGAACGCGCGTGCGCCCATCATGGCCGATCGGCAGCAGCAGCAGTTCCAGTTCGGCTTCCGCACCCTTTTCGGTCCGTCCAGTCACCCCAGCGACGGCACCAACAGCCTCATTGACGGCTGCATTGCTAATATCCGCAATCCGCGCGCGGCTCGCTTCGCTCCAAAGCGCGTTAAAGCGCTCTCCTTTGATTTCGCGGGCAAACAGGGCACACACCCGGGTGCCGGCAAGACGGAACCGAATCCCATCGATGAAATCAGCCGCGAGCATAAAGGTGTCGCCGAGTACATGACGGATAGCGGCCGGTTCGATTTCGGAACGCGTTGGCGCGGAACGTTCGCCCCGCTGACGGTTCCAATAGTCGAAAATGAGGCGCGTCGATGTATGCTTCACGAGACATCCTGTGCCGCCGCGAAACGTTAAAGGTGCCGCTCCTGTCCCCGATCGGCACAGGCGCGCCCGCATGGTGCGGCGACAGGGGATGTCGTGCAGAGATCGTGCCCGGTGCGGTATTTGGCGGCGGCGCTCTGCGGTTAGCGTTAAGACGAGAGTCGGGTTGGCAAGAACGGCGGCTTGTGGTCCCTTTCATCCGTTCGAAAGCGTTCCGCCAAGTTTTGCCGGCGCGCCGAAACAGTTACGAGCCCGGGGAGGCGAGGGGATGTGACCAGCCGCAAAGGCGGCAATAACCCCGCAACGTGGCTCAAGGGAGGGCGAAAGCCCTCCCTTTTCATTTGTCGCCGATCCGGCTTGCGGTTGGGCGGCCAAGCGGCGTAACTCATGGGTCCCACCGGAACCTCGTGAGTGAATCGCGAACCGATTTTCAATATTCCGCCGGTCGTTCTCGCTGTGCTCGCAGTGCTGGCGCTGGTGCATCTCGCCCGCACATTGCTGTTGACCGAGCAGCAGGACATCGAATTTCTTCTGACATTTGCTTTCATTCCGGCGCGCTACGACAACTCGGTCGTGCTCGGCGGCACCTTGCCGGGCGGCGGCGCCGACATCTGGACTTTCGTCACCTATGCGCTGATTCACGCCGACTGGACTCATTTCGGCGTCAATGCGGTGTGGCTCCTCCCATTCGGCAGCGCAGTCGCACGTCGCTTCGGCACGCCGCGCTTTCTTGCCTTTCTCACGGTCACATCGGCGGCCGGCGCTGGATTGCATCTCGCCACGCATCCTGGTGAACAGTACCCGATGATCGGTGCCTCGGCCGCGATCTCAGGCACCATGGCTGCGGCCATGCGCTTCGCATTCCAGCGGGGCGGGCCGCTCGGATTGTTCCGCGGCGGAGATGATCGCGCCTATCGCGTGCCGGCAATACCGCTGACCGGGGTCTTGCGTGATCCACGCGTGCTGCTGTTCCTCGTCGTCTGGTTCGGTATCAACATCCTGTTCGGGTTGGGCTCATTTCCCGTGACCGGCAGCGAGCAGCCGGTAGCCTGGCAGGCGCATATCGGGGGATTTCTCGCCGGCCTGTTATTGTTCTCGTGGTTCGATCGCAGGCCGGATTTGCCGCAACTTGAGGACCCTGCTGCAACGCCGCATTAGCCAATTGCGCAGCGCGGGGCTGACCTCACGGAATTGCGTGTTGACGGAACCGGCGGCCAGGCAGGATCGTTGCTCGTAGCCCAGACTCATGGGTCGGTTCCTGTGAGATCGGGCGTTTTGCGCATGATCGCGTTTTGAAACGCGGTCATGCGTCAGGGAGGCTGCCATGAACGTGAAGACGATCCTGGCCGCCAAGCAGCGAAACTTGGGCGGCGACATCGTCTCTATCGAACCGACGGCCAATCTCGCGGCTGCGGCAAAATTGCTTTCCACACACCGCATCGGCGCAGTCGTCATTCTCGGCGCGGGAGGGCGCCTCTCCGGCATATTGTCGGAGCGCGATATTGTGCGCGCACTCTCCGAACATGGTGCAGCAGCGCTCGACCTCTCGGTTGGTCAGGTGATGACACGCAATGTGGCGATCTGTGCCGCCGATGAGTCAGTTGCCAGCATCATGGAGCGCATGACGGCGGGTAAATTCCGGCACATGCCGGTCGTCGTCGACGGGCAACTCACCGGACTTATTTCAATCGGCGACGTTGTCAAACATCGCGTCCAAGAAATTGAAACTGAATCCGAAGCGATGCGCGACTACATACGAACCGCGTAACCTGCTTCATCCTACGCCCGGTTCGCCCGGCTGCGAGAGAGCGGTCACCGCCTCGCTGACCGCGTCAAGCGCTTTTGTGGTGGCCTCACTACCGATCTCCACGGCCTCGCCGGCGCGGTGGAAATCGAACCAACCAATGCCGCCGAGCCGGGGGCTGATCAGAACATCGGGCGGATCGCCCGCAAGCCGCGCCCGCGTAATGCGGTCCTGCATGACATTAAAGGCTTCCACCATGACAGTCGGTAGCCCGGGCCTACCGCGTCGGCCGAAGAACTGCCGTCGCAGCGAGCGCTCTCCGCTAAACATCCGGCGAAAGCCGTTGACCTTCGCCGGGTCAGGAGCGGTGTCATTTTCGTCGGGACCATGATTTGCGATGATCGTACCGCGGCCGAACAGGTCGGAATTGAGATTTACCGCGATCACCAATCGGGCGCCGAGCGCGCGCGCTGCTGACACCGGCACCGGATTGACCAGAGCGCCGTCAACCAGCCACCGTCCGCCGATCAGCACGGGCGGGAAGATTCCCGGAAGCGAATATGACGCACGCAATGCATCGCTCAGGCGACCGCGAGTAAGCCAGATTTCATGACCAGTGTTGAATTCCGTCGCAATCGCCGCGAAGCGGATTGGAAGATCTTCGACGCGGCTTTCCTTCAAGCCCGTCTCAAGTTGCGCAGCGAGATGGCCCCCGCCGATCAAGCCGGAGCCAGACAAGCTAATGTCGAGGTAGCTGAGCACGCCGCGCACCGTCAACGTGCGTGCCCACCTGTCCAGGTTGTCCATTTCCTTGGCGGCGTAGCAGCCGCCGACGACGGCGCCGATGGAAGTGCCGACAATCACGTCGGGAACGATGCCATGCGCCTCGAGCGCGCGGATCACGCCTATATGGGCGAACCCGCGAGCAGCGCCGCCGCCGAGTGCAAGGCCGATGGTCGGACGCACCGGGCCCGGCTGCGCATGCGTCGAGGCTTCCGCCGCACGGTCGCCATTGCGCGCTCGCGCGAATAAGCCTTCGAAAACCACGCGTCTTTTCTCCTATGCCCCCGAGGCTTACGCAGGAGTGTCAATACAGCAGTATTGCTGGCGGAGTGTTGTGACAGAAACGTGACGGAAGCCTGCGCCCGCAGCATTACGTAAACGTTAAATGCCGCATCGGCTCGATTGGTTCCTCAGGCGCCAAAGCGCGTGACGATCGCATCAAGTTTAGGCCGGTCACGGTCCTCGGGTGGTTTTACCGGATGGCCGATATGGACGAAGCCGGCGACGCGCTCATGCGGCGCGATGCCAAGCGCATCGAGAACTCGCCGGTCGTAAGCATACCACTCCGTAATCCAGCTCGCGGCATAGCCCATGGCATGCGCGGCGAAGACGAGACTCATCGCGGAGGCGCCGGCGGAGAGCTGCTGCTCCCATTCCGGGATCTTCACGTGTGGACCGGCGCGGCTGACGACCGCGATAACAAGGGGAGCACGTGAGAGCCGCTTGCGCTCGAACTCGATCTGATCAGGCGTCGCCTCAGGGTGGTCGGCCCGGTACGTGGCCGCAATTGTGTCTCCTGCGGTCGCGCGTGCATTGCCTTCGAACACGATAAATCGCCAAGGCGCGAGCTTGCCATGATCGGGGACCCGCGAAGCGATTCTCAAAAACGTGTCGATCTCGGATGGCGCTGGTGCCGGCCCCTCCAATTCCATCGGCTTGACCGAACGGCGGGTTTTCAGGAGTTCAAGAGCGTCAGGCATCGTTGACCTTTCGGAAATTGCGCTGTTGCGACTAGCACGGCGTTAACGAGGTCACAAACAAGCGGCCGATTGGCTTGAAATCGCCTCGATTTGAGCCGAAAACATCAGCGTCATGGAGAGGGCTCCCGCAACCGCCGCGTTTTGCGGCCGGCTACGGCCGGCGCTCGGACTTATTCTGGCTCTGGTTGCGATCGATCTGCTGCCTGCACACGCCCAGGCGCCTGCGCAGAATTCGCTGTTTTCGGCGATGCCGTCGACGGGGCTGATCTCCCCGTCGCCGTCGACGCGCACCGATATCTTTGGGCCGAGCAGCCTGCCGCCGACGCCGCCCGCGCCGATTCATAACGCGGCTCCTCCGACCACCGCATCGATTCCCCCAATTCCGGCAGGGCAGGTCGCGCTGGCGTTAAGCGCCCGTTTCGGCAAGGACGCGCAGCCGATCGGCGGCGGGCTGACGTGGCGCGTCTATAACGCGAAGCCGGAGGCGAATGGCAACTTCAAGCTGGTGAAGGAAGACAAATCGCCGGCGCCGACACTGGTACTTCCCGCGGGCGCCTACATTGTCCACGTTGGCTTCGGGCTTGCGACCGCCGTCAAGCCGGTCGAATTGCGCGCATCAAGCGTCCGCGAAGAGTTCGATCTTCCAGCAGGCGGGCTGCGCATCGAAGGCAAGGTGGGCGACGTCCGCATCCCCACTGGGCAGATTTCGTTTGACGTCTACAAGGGTAGCCAGTTTGAAGCGGGTGACCGACGGCCGATCGCCGAGCACGTGATGACCAGTGATGTCGTGGTCGTGCCTGAGGGTACTTATTATATCGTGTCGAATTATGGCGATGCCAATTCGGTTGTTCGTTCCGACATTCGTGTGCAGGCCGGAAAGCTTACTGACATCACTGTCACGCACCGTGCCGCCGCCATTACGCTGAAATTGGTCACCGATCAGGGCGGTGAGGCGCTCGCCAACACCGCGTGGTCGGTGCTTACACCGGGCGGCGACGTGATCAAGGAATCGATCGGCGCATTTCCACGCGTCATTTTGGCCGAGGGCGAATATCGCGCGATCGCGCGCAATGAAGGAAAGGTCTACGAGCGCGAATTCAAGGTTGTTACCGGCGTGGACGGCGATGTCGAGGTGCGGGCGCGCTAGGACGGCGCGGTCCACCGAACTTTCTTGTATCGGACGGAATTATAGTTGTGCAGACAATTGCTAACGACCCCGTCATGGACGTTTTTTCTGGCCTGGATTTGAAAAAAACCGCTCTGCTTCTCGACGTGGACGGCACAATTGTCGATATCGGCCCGTCGCCGGACGAGGTACATGTCTCGGATACACTGCTCCGGTCGCTCGCACGGCTGCATGAATTGTCGGACGGTGCGATCGCATTGGTGAGCGGCCGGCGTATCGGTGATCTTGATCGGCTGTTTTCTCCGCTCGCGCTGCCCTCGATCGGAGGTCACGGCGCTGAGATGCGCGTCAATGACAACGAGATCTTTTATTGGGCAAAGCCGTTGCCGATCGATTTGCGCCGTAAGCTTGCGGCCACCGCCGGGATCGGGTCGGGCATTGTCATCGAGGACAAGGATTATTCGCTCGCCCTGCATTACAGGAAAGCGCCAGAGCATGCCGAGCAATTGCGCCGTCACATCGCTGCCGCACGCACGGCATTTTCAGCCGAGCCGACCGAACTACTGCTCGGCAAAGCGATGTTCGAGGTCAAGCGGCCAGGGATCAGCAAAGGGGAGAGCATCCGCAAGCTGATGGCGCATCCGCCGTTTAGCGGGCGCATGCCCGTATTCATCGGCGACGATGTCACCGATGAGTCGGTATTCGAAGTCTTGCCCGAGATCGGCGGAAAGGGTTTTGCCGTCTCCCGATATTTTCCGGGGCTCGCCGGGGTTTTCAAGGATCCGGCGCAGGTGCGCAGCGCCCTCGAGTCGCTGGCCGCAAACGGACGGGCGCGCGTATGACCGACTATGGACTCGATCTCGCGGTCATCGGCAATGGCCGCACCGCCGCATTGCTCGAACCGTCGTCGCGGATCGTGTGGTGGTGCCTGCCGCGCTATGACGGGGATCCCGTGTTCTGCCGGTTGCTTTCCGGACCCGAGGACAAGGGATTCACCGACGTAGTGCTCGAAGGGCAGGCCGAGGTTCGCTCGAACTACGTTCGCAACACCGCGATCGTCGTCACCGATCTGATCGACGACAAGGGCGCTGGGGTGCGTATCACCGACTTTGCCCCGCGCTTTCAGATTTACGGGCGCACGTTCCGTCCGCCGCAGATCATCCGTACCATCGAGCCGATTGGAGGCATGCCGCGCGTAACCATTCGTTTTCGCACGACACATCGCTACGGCGAACCGGTTGCATCGCGATCGTCAGGCAGCAATCACATCCGCTACTGGCGCGACGACGTGCCGGTGAGGCTGACGACCGACGCACCGCTTTCCTATGTCGAGAACGAAGCTTCGTTCATTTTGACGCGACCGGTGCACATGGTCTTCGGCACGGACGAGCCGTTCGAGGGCTCGCTCGAAACGACCTGCCGCGATTTTTGCGAGCGCACGCGTGACTATTGGCTTGAATGGGTGAGGCGGCTTGCTTTCTCGATCGACTGGCAGGACGAGATCATCCGAGCCGGCATTACGCTCAAGCTGTGCAGCTACGAGGAAACCGGCGCGATCGTTGCCGCGCTTACGACCTCAATCCCTGAAGTGCCGAAATCGGGACGTAACTGGGACTATCGCTTTTGCTGGATGCGCGACGCGTTCTTCGTAGTTCGCGCGTTGAACCGCATCGGTGCAACCCGCACGATGGAAGACTTCATATCGTACATCCTGAGTGTCTCTGCCGGACGACTGGATGAGGTGCGTCCGCTCTACGGTGTCGTGCATACGGACTCTCTCGAGGAGCGCACCGCGTCTGCGCTCAGCGGTTACGGCGGCGACGGACCGGTGCGCATCGGTAACGCGGCCGTCAATCAGAGCCAGCACGATGTCTATGGCAGCATCATCATGGCGGCGACGCCAATATTCTTTGACCGTAGGCTGCCTCGGCCGGGCGATGCATCGCTTTTCCACACGATCGAGCCGCTCGGTGAGCAGGCCGCGAAGCTCGCACTCAAGCCCGATGCCGGCATCTGGGAATACCGTGGACGCACGCGCGTGCACACGCACTCGGCCGCCATGTGCTGGGCGGGCTGTCAGCGCCTCGCAGCCATCGCGAACCATCTCAATCTGCCCGAACGCGCCAACCATTGGGCCGGTATAGCGGAACGCATCGGAGAGGAGGTGCTCAAGCGCGCGTGGAGCCCCAAGCGCAAAGCGTTTTCGGCCGCATTTGACAGCGAAGATCTCGATGCCAGCGCGCTTCTGCTTGCCGAGCTTGGCCTGGTATCGCCTGACGATCCGCGCTTTGTCGCAACCGTTGAGGCCATCGGAATTGAACTTCGGCGTGGGTTTCACGTTATGAGGTATGTCGCTGCCGATGATTTTGGCCTGCCGGAATCGGCTTTTTTGATTTGCCGCTTCTGGCTGGTCGATGCATTGTGGGAAATTGGACGGCGCGACGAGGCGCACGACATGTTCGTCGACGCGCTTCGAATGCGAAATCGGTACGGCCTTTTGTCTGAGGACGTACACCCCGTGACCGGAAAATTGTGGGGGAATTTTCCACAGACCTATTCGATGTCAGGATTGATCTTGACGGCAATCAAGCTGTCGCGAAGCTGGGGAGACCGGTATTGGCGCGGCTCGTCGTAGTCTCAAACAGGGTCGGTGTGCCTGATCGAGGGGCACGTGCCGGCGGGCTCGAAGTAGCAATTCGGCCGGCGCTCAAGCGGCATGGCGGCCTGTGGTTTGGCTGGAGCGGCCGTGTCGCCGAAAACACACCGCGCGCCGTCAAATCCGTTACGCAGGACAACATAACATACGCGACCGTCGACCTGAGCAAGGACGACTACCAGGAATTCTACAACGGCTTCGCCAATCGCGTGCTTTGGCCGATCCTGCATTACCGGCTTGATCTTGCCGAATTCACGCGGCGCGATCTCGGCGGCTATTTCCGGGTCAATCAATACTTCGCTACGCAGCTTGAATCATTGCTGCAGCCGGACGACGTGATCTGGGTCCATGACTATCATTTAATCCCGCTGGCGAAGGCGCTGCGTGATCGCGGCCACAGCAACAAGATCGGCTTCTTCATCCACATTCCGTTTCCGCCTCCGGAGATACTGACCGCGTTACCAAATCACGATCAGCTGATTCCGGCGCTGTGCCACTACGATCTGGTCGGCTTCCAGACCGAAGTCGATGCAGCCAATTTCTCGCGCTACATCGCGAACGAGTGCGGGTTGCCTTGGGCGAGCGGCAATAGCTTTCACTTTGGCAATCGTGTGGTGCAGGTCGGTACCTTTCCAGTCGGCGTTGAGACTGAGGCATTCGCACGGCTCGCCCGCCGCGCCGTTGAAACGCATTTCGTCCGTGAGGTGCTGGAAAGCCTGTCCGGCCGTGCCATGATTATCGGTGTCGACCGGCTCGACTACAGCAAGGGCATCCCCGAGCGCATGTTTGCGTTCGAGCGTTTTCTCGCCAACTTTCCCGACTGGCGCGGCAAAGTCACTTACATCCAGATCACGCCGCGCAGCCGGACTGGCATTCCGGAATATGCCGATATGGGCCGCGCTGTCGGGGAGGCGGTTGGCCGCATCAACGGATCCTACGGCGAGGCTTCTTGGACACCGGTCCGCTACATCAACAAGGCGCACAGCCGCACGGCTCTCGCAGGGCTCTATCGCGCCGCCCGTGCCGGGCTGGTGACACCACTGCGTGACGGGATGAATCTGGTCGCCAAGGAATATGTCGCCGCACAAAATTCGGACGATCCGGGCGTGCTCATCCTCTCGCGCTTTGCAGGCGCCGCGCACGAATGCGCAGCCGCCCTGCTGGTCAATCCTTACGATCCGGAAGGCGTCGGCAATGCAATCAATCGTGCCTTGTCGATGCCGCTCGAAGAGCGCCGCCAGCGCCATGCCGCCACCTTCAAAGTGCTGGTGCGCAACGATCTCAGCCATTGGGCGGAGCGGTTTCTGCGCATGCTCGACCATCCTCCCGGCAGCGCGGACACGCTACCACTCGCGCGGGCGGCCGGCCGGCGCTAAACGAGCGATCGCCTCACAGACCGGATTTTACTTTTTGATCCGCCGCAGGTCAGGCGGCATCGCCTCTTCTGCAAGTGACTTGAGCGCTGCTTCGAGCGACATCACCTCCTGGCTGTCCTTGCCAAGGCGGCGGATGGACACCGTATGATCGGCTGCCTCCTTCTTGCCGACCACGAGCAAAACAGGGACCTTGGCGAGGGAGTGCTCGCGCACTTTGTAGTTGATCTTCTCGTTTCGGAGATCGGAGTCGGCACGGAGTCCGACCTTGCGAGCGGCAATCGTTGCTTCGTGCGCATAGTCGTCGGCATCGGACGTAATGGTGGCGATTACAGCCTGTTTAGGCGAGAGCCATAGCGGCAGGTGGCCGGCATAGTGCTCGAGCAGGACGCCGAGGAAGCGCTCCATGGATCCGCAGATGGCGCGGTGGATCATCACCGGCGTTTTTTTCGAGCCGTCGGCCGCGATGTAGAAGGCCTCGAAGCGCTCCGGTAAATTGAAATCGACCTGCGTTGTGCCGCATTGCCAGTCGCGGCCAATGGCATCGCGCAGCACATATTCGAATTTTGGCCCGTAGAAAGCGCCTTCGCCGGGGTTGATCGCGGTCTTGATGCGCTGATTATGGCCTTGCGCCTCGATGCGCTTGAGCACGTCGCGCATGATGTTTTCAGCGTGATCCCAGGCTTCGTCGGAGCCGACGCGTTTTTCCGGGCGTGTGGAGAGCTTCACCGTGAGGTCGCCAGTGAACCCGAAATCGGCGTAAGTCGACAGGATCAGGTCGTTGATCTTCAGGCATTCATCGGCCATCTGCTCTTCCGTGCAGAACACGTGCGCATCGTCCTGCGTGAAGCCGCGAACGCGCAGGAGGCCATGCAGGGCGCCCGACGGCTCATAGCGGTGCACGGCGCCAAATTCCGCCAGCCGCAGAGGCAGATCGCGATAGGACTTGAGACCGTGCTTGAAGATCTGGATGTGGCCGGGGCAATTCATCGGCTTGATCGCGAAGATGCGCTCATCCTCGGTCTCCTCGCCCGCCGAGGTCGCCTGGAACATGTTTTCGCGGAACCAGCCCCAGTGGCCAGAAGTCTCCCATAGCGACTTGTCGAGCAGTTGCGGAGCATTGACCTCCTG
>DASSSM010000545.1:0-6727 GCA_035708425.1 Pseudolabrys sp. | reverse complement strand
GGCGAAGGCTCCCTCGGCACGCATGTGGATGTTTCACATCTGGCAGCGACGCCGATCGGATTTACGGTGAAGGTCGATGCCGAGCTGGTCGCCGTCGACGGCCGCAAGCTGACGTTCAAGGTTAGGGCGCATGATGGCAAGGATCTGATTGGCGAGGGCCGTCACGAGCGGGTCGTCGTGGCATGGGACCGCTTCAATGCCAAGGTGGCTGAGAAGGCAAAATCGGCCGCGGAAATGGTGAGCTGATGGCCGAAACTGCAGTCCGCAATTTCACCATCAATTTCGGGCCGCAACATCCGGCCGCGCACGGCGTATTGCGCCTGGTGCTCGAACTTGATGGCGAAGTGGTCGAGCGCGTGGATCCTCATATCGGGTTGCTCCATCGCGGCACGGAAAAACTGATCGAGCATAAGACCTATCTGCAGGCGGTGCCGTATTTCGACCGGCTCGACTACGTCGCACCGATGAACCAGGAGCATGCGTTTTGCCTGGCGATCGAAAGGCTGCTCGGCATCCAGGTGCCGAAGCGCGCGCAATTGATCCGCGTGCTCTATTCCGAAATCGGGCGGATTTTATCCCACCTCCTTAACGTTACGACGCAGGCGATGGATGTCGGCGCGCTTACCCCGCCGCTGTGGGGTTTCGAGGAGCGCGAGAAGCTGATGGTGTTTTACGAGCGCGCTTCGGGTTCGCGCATGCATGCGGCCTATTTCCGGCCCGGCGGCGTGCACCAGGATCTGCCGCCGAAGTTGATAGACGACATCTACGCGTTCTGCGACCCGTTCCTGAAGGTCGTTGACGATCTCGATGCTCTGCTCACGGGCAACCGCATCTTCAAGCAGCGCAACGTCGACATCGGCGTGGTCAAGCTTGCCGACTGCTGGAATTGGGGTTTCTCGGGCGTGATGGTGCGCGGATCGGGTGCCGCCTGGGATCTGCGCAAGGCGCAGCCTTACGAATGCTATTCCGAGCTCGATTTCGATATTCCGATTGGAAAGAACGGCGACTGCTTCGACCGCTACCTGATCCGCATGGAAGAAATGCGGCAGTCGGCCAAGCTCATGAAGCAGTGCTGCGAAAAGCTGCGCTCGGCGGACGGCCAGGGGCCGGTGAATGTCGACGACAACAAGATCGTGCCGCCCAAACGCGGCGAGATGAAGCGCTCGATGGAAGCGCTCATTCATCACTTCAAGCTCTATACCGAGGGCTACCACGTGCCCGCCGGCGAAGTGTACGCCGCGGTTGAGGCGCCGAAGGGCGAGTTCGGGGTCTATCTGGTCGCCGATGGCACCAACAAGCCGTACAAATGCAAGATCCGCGCGCCGGGCTTTGCGCATCTGCAGGCGATGGACTTCCTTACGCGCGGCCACATGCTCGCCGACGTTTCGGCCATTCTCGGCTCGATCGACATTGTGTTCGGGGAGGTCGATCGATGAGCGTCCGCCGCCTCGCACCGCCCGAAATGCAGCCGAAGGATTTTTCCTTCAGCAAGGACAACCTTGCCTGGGCGAAGAAGGAGGTCACCAAATATCCGGAGGGCCGCCAGCAATCGGCGATCATTCCACTGCTCTGGCGCGCTCAGGAGCAGTCGGAGGGCTGGCTCCCCGAGGCGGCCATCCGTCACGTCGCCGATTTTCTCGGCATGGCGCACATCCGTGCGCTTGAGGTCGCGACCTTCTACACGATGTTCAATCTCTGGCCGGTCGGCAAATTTCATGTGCAACTGTGCGGCACGACGCCATGTCGGCTGCGTGGTGCGGACGACCTCGAGAAAATCTGCCGCAAGCGGATCGGCGATCAAAGCGAAGTCACCAAGGACGGAAAATTCTCCTGGGTCGAGGTTGAATGCCTGGGCGCCTGCGTGAACGCGCCGATGGCGCAGATCAACTACGACTACTACGAGGATCTGACGGCGGACAGTTTCAACAAGATTCTCGACGATCTTGCTGCAGGCAAGAAAGTGAAGCCGGGTCCGCAGGTTGACCGGCAACTTTCGGCCCCGATCGGCGGCGCAACCACGCTGAAGGAAAAGGCGTGAGCCATGCTCGCTGACAAGGACCGCGTCTTTAGAAATCTGTACGGCCAGCATGACTGGGGCCTTAAGGGCGCGCGTGCGCGCGGCGCCTGGGATGGCACGAAAGCCCTTCTCGAAAAAGGCCGCGACGCCATCATCGAAGAGGTGAAGACGTCGGGCCTGCGCGGCCGTGGCGGCGCGGGCTTCCCTACTGGCCTCAAATGGTCGTTCATGCCGAAGAAGTCGGACGGACGGCCCCACTATCTCGTGGTCAACGCGGATGAATCCGAGCCGGGGACCTGCAAGGATCGGGAGATCATGCGGCACGATCCGCATCTCCTGGTCGAGGGCTGCCTGATTGCCGGTTTCGCGATGGGTGCCAACGCCGGATACATTTATGTGCGCGGTGAGTTCATTCGCGAGCGCGAGCGGCTACAGACAGCGGTCGATGAAGCTTACGAGGCCAAACTCATCGGCAAGAACAATGTGCACGGCTGGGATTTCGACCTTTACATCCATCATGGTGCCGGCGCCTACATCTGCGGCGAGGAGACTGCGCTGCTCGAAAGCCTTGAAGGCAAAAAGGGGCAGCCGCGCCTGAAGCCGCCGTTCCCGGCCAATGTGGGCCTCTACGGTTGTCCGACGACAGTGCAAAACGTGGAGTCGGTTGCGGTCGTGCCGGACATTCTGCGGCGCGGCGCATCGTGGTTCGCCGGCATCGGCCGGCCGAACAACACCGGCACCAAGCTGTTCTGTATCTCCGGGCACGTCCAGAAGCCGTGCAACGTGGAAGAGGCCATGGGCATTCCGCTGCGCGAACTCCTTGAGACGCATGCCGGCGGCGTGCGCGGCGGCTGGGACAATCTGCTGGCGGTCATTCCCGGCGGATCGTCAATGCCGCTTGTGCCGGCCGGCAAGGACTGGGCGGACTCATTGGTCATGGATTTTGATGGCTGCCGCGACAAAAAGTCGGCGCTCGGCACCGCCGCTGTGATCGTGATGGACAAGTCGACGGATATCGTGCGCGCAATGGCGCGCATCTCGTATTTCTACAAGCACGAGAGCTGCGGGCAGTGCACGCCGTGCCGCGAGGGCATGGGCTGGATGTGGCGCGTACTGACCCGCATGGCCGAAGGTCGCGCGCAGAAGCGCGAGATCGACATGCTGATGCAGGTGACGCAACAGATCGAGGGTCACACCATTTGTGCGTTCGGTGACGGCGCGGCCTGGCCAGTGCAGGGACTTCTGCGACATTTCCGGCCGGAGATCGAACGCCGAATCGACGAATATTCGCGCAATGCCGACGGCCACGGCGTACGCGACCCGGTGTCACAGGCCGCGGAGTGACGACGATGCAACAGCCGGCCAATCATCATCTGGCGCAGCTCAACATCGGGCGCATCCGCTATGAGATTGAAGATCCGCGCATGGCGGATTTCAGCGACAATCTGGCGATGGTGAACGGCCTTGCCGAGCGCACGCCCGGTTTTGTGTGGCGCTACATCGATGAAAGCGGCAATTCGACGAGCACGCGACCCTATTCCGATCCGCGCATCGCGATCAATCTGTCGGTTTGGGAGAGCGTCGAGGCGCTCGAACGCTTTGTCTATCAGACCATCCACAAGCGCTTTTACGGCCGCCGCGCGGAATGGTTTGAGCACTTTGATGGCCCGTATTTCGTGATGTGGTGGGTCCCTGCCGGGCATCGCCCGGGCGTCGAGGAGGCAGTCGCCCGCCTCGAGCATCTCAAGCGGAACGGGCCGAGCGGTCACGCCTTTGACTGGCAAGCGACCGCTGTGCAGCTTTGGAAAACGGCGCGCTGTGCGCCGAGCGAGTCGGCAGCATGACGGCAAACGCACGCCATCTCGCCCAGTTCAATATCGCGCGGATCCGCTATGCGCTTAACGATCCGCGCATGCGCGAGTTCGTCGAGAACGTCGAACGCGTTAACGGGCTTGCTGACAAGATCGAGGGTTTTGTGTGGCGGCTTAAGGACGAAAGCGGCCACGCGATGAACATGCGGGTCTACGACGACCCGACCATCCTGCCGAATTTGACGGTTTGGGAAAATGTCGAGGCGCTCGAACGCTTTGTCTGGCAGACGCTGCACCGGCGCTTCTTTTCCCGGCGCGAAGAATGGTTCGCGCCGGTCAAGACCACGCTAGTCTTGTGGCAGATTCCGGCCGGACATCGGCCCGACATGGCTGAAGGCGTTGCGCGGCTCGATCATCTGATCGCGCATGGTCCGAGCGACCATGCGTTCGGGTGGCAGCAACTTCCGGGCGCAAAATTGTGGAAGGCGGCGCATTTCGAGGCGAAGAGAGAACACGCGGCATGACCAAGATCATTGTCGACGGAAAGGAGATCGACGTCCCGCCGGAGTACACGCTGCTCCAGGCCTGCGAGGCTGCGGGTGCGGAGATTCCGCGCTTCTGCTTCCACGAACGTCTGTCGATCGCCGGCAATTGCCGCATGTGTCTCATCGAGGTTGTCGGCATCCCGAAGCCGCAGGCGTCGTGCGCCATGGGTGTCAAGGATCTGCCGCCGAACAAGGACGGATCGCCGAAAATCCTCAACACCAAAACGCCGATGGTGAAAAAGGCGCGTGAAGGCGTGATGGAGTTCCTGCTGATCAACCATCCGCTTGACTGTCCGATCTGCGATCAGGGCGGCGAATGCGATCTGCAGGACCAGGCGATGGCTTACGGCGTAGACGCCAGCCGTTACCAGGAGAACAAGCGCGCGGTCGAGGACAAATATATCGGACCACTCGTCAAGACCATCATGACGCGCTGCATCCATTGCACGCGCTGCATTCGTTTCTCGACCGAGGTCGCCGGCGTGTCGGAGCTGGGCGCCATCGGCCGCGGCGAGGACATGGAAATTACAACTTATCTCGAACACGCGATGACGTCGGAGCTGCAGAGTAACGTCGTTGATCTCTGCCCCGTGGGCGCCTTGACGTCGAAGCCGTACGCTTTCACCGCGCGACCGTGGGAACTCGGCAAGACGCAGTCGATCGACGTAATGGACGCGGTCGGCTCGGCTATCCGCATCGACACGCGTGGACGCGAGGTGATGCGGATTTTGCCGCGCACAAACGAGGACGTGAACGAGGAGTGGATCTCCGACAAGACCCGCCATGTCGTTGACGGGTTGCGCACGCAGCGGCTCGACCAGCCTTATGTGCGCGTGAACGGGCGCCTCCAGCCTGCATCTTGGTCGGAAGCCTTCTCGACTATCGTTCGCAAGGTAAAGGCGACCACCGGCAAGCGCATCGGTGCGATCGTCGGCGATCTCGCCGGCGCGGAAGAGATGTTTGCGCTCAAGGAGCTGATGGGCCGTCTCGGCAGTCCCAATATCGATGCGCGCCAGGACGGCGCGGCGATCGATCCGAAATGGGGCCGCGCGTCTTATTTGTTCAATGCAACCATTGCCGGCATCGAGCAGGCGGACGCGCTGCTGGTCATCGGTTCAAATCCGCGCCGGGAGGCGGCCGTCCTCAACGCGCGCATCCGCAAGCGCTGGCGCGCCGGCAATTTCCCGATCGGTCTTATCGGCGAGAAGGCTGACCTTACCTACAATTTTGAGTACCTTGGTGCCGGCGCTGAGAGCCTTGCTGGTCTCGCTGACAGCAAGTTTGCGGGCGCGCTGAAAGCAGCCGAACGTCCTCTCATTCTCGTGGGCGCAGGCACCCTTGCACGCAAGGACGGCGCGGCCATTGCCTCGCTTGCCGCAAAGGCGGCGGTCGAGTTTGGCGCGATAAAAGAGGGCTGGAACGGGTTTTCCGTGTTGCACAGCGTGGCGTCGCGCGTGGCGGCGCTGGACCTCGGTGCGGTGCCGGGCGCCGGGGGCTTTGATGCCGCGCATATGGCAGCCGGTGGGCTTGATGTCCTTTTTCTGCTTGGCGCGGACGAGATCGAGGTGCAGCCGGGTCCGTTTGTCGTCTACATCGGCACGCACGGCGATCGCGGCGCGCATCGCGCCGACGTGATTTTGCCGGGCGCCGCTTACCCCGAAAAATCAGTGATTTATGTAAATACCGAAGGCCGCGTGCAGATGGCCAATCGCGCCGCATTTCCACCGGGAGACGCGCGAGAGGACTGGGCGATCCTGCGCGCGCTTTCCGATCAGCTCGGCTCCAAATTGCCTTACGATTCACTCGGGGCGTTGCGGCAGGCGATGTTCGCTGCGCATCCTCATCTCGCGCGCATCGGGCAGATTGCGGCGGGCGACGCCGGCGATATCAAGAAGCTCGCCAAGCTCGGCGGTTCTCCGGACAAGGCGGCGCTGACGTCCTCGGTGGCTGATTTTTACTTCACCAATCCGATCGCGCGCGCTTCTGCGATCATGGCCGAATGCTCCGCGCTGGCGCACGCGGCCGCAAAGACGGCGGCGGAGTAGGCGATGGATTTCTTCTGGGCATATATCTGGCCGCTGATCGTCATCGTCGCGCAGTCGGTGATGCTATTGGTCATTCTGCTCGTTGCGATTGCCTATGTCCTGCTGGCCGACCGCAAGATCTGGGCAGCTGTCCAGATCCGGCGTGGACCGAACGTGGTAGGTCCATGGGGCCTCTTCCAGTCATTCGCCGATCTGCTGAAATTCGTCGTGAAAGAGCCCGTGATACCGGCTGGCGCCAATAAAGGCGTATTCCTGCTCGCACCGCTTGTCACATGTGTTCTTGCGCTGGCCGCATGGGCGGTGATCCCA
>DASSSM010000544.1:0-9148 GCA_035708425.1 Pseudolabrys sp. | reverse complement strand
ATATGCGTCGCGATGACGTGGTCGACCTTATCCGGTGCAACACCAAGCGCCTGTAACCCTTCGCCGACCGGATGGATGATCTTTCGCGCACGTTCTTTAGCCGCCACTTCGTCGAAGCCTGTGTCGCAGACGAAAGTGCCATGCGGCCCTTTGATGACCCAGACGTAGTAGGCGATCGACGTCATCTCGTTGTGCGCATCGCCAAAGATGTAATTTTCCGAACGCTTGCGGGGATGGGTCGCGTAACAGACAGCGTAGACTTCGTGGGTGTCATCGCTCATTATTTCTTCTCTGCCCCCACAATGACACCGGCGCGCTTCTCAATCATCTTGACGATAGCGGTAAAATCGCTGTCGCCGCCGTATTCCGTGTTGGTCGTCTCCCACTGATCGAGCACCGCGCCCATCACGGCATTGGGAGCGTTCAACGCTTTCGCTTCATCGAAGCAAAGTCGCACGTCCTTGAGCATTAGCGCGGTGGCAAATCCATAGTCGAAAGTGCGCGGCAGAATCGCCTGCGGAAACTTCTGGTCCGATGCGGTGGTGCGGCCCGAGCCGGCATTGATGACGTCGATCATCACGGCAGGGTCAAGCCCAGCCTTCACGCCCATGGCCACCGCCTCGGATGTTGCGGCCATCGCGGTTGCCGAGAGGAAGTTGTTCGCAAGCTTCATCGTCTGCGCCATGCCGGGTTTCTCTCCGATGACGAAGACTTTTCCGAAAACTGCGAGCACATCTTTCACCAAATCGATTTCGGCCTTCGGCCCCGAAACCATGACCGCCAGCGTGCCTTTCGTGGCACCGCCGACGCCGCCGCTCACCGGCGAGTCGATCTGCACGATGTTTTTCTTGGCCAGCGCAGCCGCGATCTTTGCCGCGACCCGCGAGCCGGTGGTCGACAGATCGATAAAGCGCTTGATGCGCTTGCCGTGAACGACACCGCCTTCGCCGGTCGCAACCTTTTCGGAGATCTGCAGCGACGGGAGACTCGCCATAACAGTCTCGACGCGGTCAGCGACATCGGCGGGCGATGACGCAAGCTGGGCTCCCATTGCGACCAAGGGAGCCACCGCATCATTGCGCGTATCGTAGACGACGAGTTTGTGACCGGCCTCGATGAGCCGGCGCGCCATCGGCTGTCCCATGTTGCCGAGGCCGATAAATCCGATGTCCATGAAGTTAGTTCCTGTCAGGTGAAGTGCGAAGGTGCAACTCTGCCCGAACACCGGTGCGCGCGTCATCCGGCGAGGGCTGATCCGGCATGCCCGCGAACCCAAGCACGAATTTTCCTTTAAAACCATGGACGTAGCTCGCCTGATCAACGACCTATGCCGATGGGCGGGCAGCTTCCGGACGCAGCAGGCGGTAATGGCCGGCCCCTCAAGACAGAAATTCACTCCGGATGATTTCCGTGTGCTCACCCAGAGCGGGAATTGGACCGTAGATCCGCTCCTGCCCCGCGCGCATCGGCGCCGGCGCCGGCATGCTGACCGGTCCGCTCGGCGCGCCGACCGTGATCCGGCGCAGATGCGCATGCTTCGACAGGAGCTGCCAGTCGTTGACGCGTGCGAAGGCGATATCGGCAGCTTCGAGCTTCTTCATCAGTTCGGCGACATCGTGCTTCGCAAAACTGGTTGCGACTTTCACATCGGTTTCCTTGCGGTTTTCGACCCGCTTCGGATTGGTCGCAAATTTCGCGTCTTTGCCGAGCTCAGGTTCGTCCAGGACCTTCTCCGCCAGCACGCGCCATTCGCGATCGTTCTGGATCGCAATCAGACTGTCGGCGCTGTCGCGGCTCTTGAACACGCCGTAAGGCGCAATCGCGGCGTGCGCGAGACCGATGCGCTTGAACGGCGTGCCGCCCTCTCCGTGTAGAAGCGGCACGGTCATCCACTCCGCCATGGCGTCGAACATGGAAACGGATATTTCCGTGCCTTCGTTCGTTTTCGAGCGCGCAATCAGGGCTTCAAGAATGGCTTCGTAGGCGTTGAGCCCGGCGGCCACATCGACAATGGAAACACCGACGCGCGCCGGGCCTTCAGGCCCGCCCGTCACCGATGAGACGCCGGATTCTGCCTGGATCAGAAGGTCGTAGGCTTTGCGCTGGGCATAAGGACCGCTCTCGCCATAGCCTGAAATCGAACAGCAAATCAGCCGCGGATATTGCTTGCGCAGGCGCGACATCGGAAAGCCGAGCTTGGCAAGCGCGCCGGGCTTCAGGTTCTGCACGAACACATCGGCTTTCCTGAGCATTGCTTCGAGCAGCGTCTTGTCTTCGGCCTTGCCGAGGTCGAGTACCACCGACTGCTTGCCGCGATTGAGCCAGACGAAATTGGCGCTCTCGCCATGCACGACATGGTCATACTCGCGGGCGAAGTCACCCTCGGGACGTTCCACCTTGATGACACGCGCACCGGCATCGGCGAGGCGGCAGGTACACTGCGGCGCTGCCACCGCCTGCTCGACCGAAACGACAAGGAGACCCGCGAGTGGCAGCACGGTTACCTCTCCCCGCAAGCGGGGGAGACGTAGAAGAAGCCTCGTTCTGCGGAAGAGCCCATCTCAATACGACCGGGGCAGGCCGAGCACATGCTCGGCCAGATACGAGAGGATCATGTTGGTCGAGATCGGCGCTACTTGATAGAGCCGCGTTTCGCGGAACTTGCGCTCGATATCGTATTCCTCCGCAAAACCGAAGCCGCCATGGGTCTGCACGCACATGTCGGCGGCGGCCCAGGACGCGTCGGCCGCGAGCAGTTTCGCCATGTTGGCTTCCGCGCCGATATCCTCGCCGGCGTCGTATTTGCGTGCGGCCTCGTGCACCATCAGCTCGGCGGCGCGCATCTGCGCATAGGCGCGCGCGATCGGAAACTGAACCCCTTGGTTTTGCCCGATCGGTCGGCCGAACAGCGCACGATCCTTGGCATATTGGGTCGCCTTGGCGATGAACCACTTGGCATCACCGATACATTCCGCGGCGATCAATATTCGCTCGGCGTTCATGCCCGAGAGAATGTAACGGAACCCCTGACCTTCCTCGCCGATCAGGTTTTCCGCCGGCACGCGCAGATCGTCGAAGAAGATCTGCGTGGTGGCGTGATTCATCATGGTGCGGATCGGATTGATCGCGATGCTCGCCCCTTGCGCGAGCCGCATGTCCACCAGAAACACAGACAAGCCGTCGGTCCGTTTCTTTGCCTGTTCCTTCGGAGTGGTACGCGCAAGCAGCAGCATCAGATCGGAATGCTCAGCCCGCGAGGTCCAGATCTTCTGGCCGTTGATGACGTAGTGATCGTTGCCCTCGCGCTTTGCCGTCGTGCGCAGGGACAGCGTGTCGGTGCCAGAGGTCGGCTCGGTGACGCCGAACGCCTGCAGACGCAGCTCGCCGCTCGCGATCAACGGCAGGTAGCGCTCTTTCTGCGCGTTGCTGCCATGCCGCAGGATCGTGCCCATCGTGTACATCTGCGCGTGACAGGCGGCGCCGTTGCCGCCGGAGGCGTGTACTTCCTCGAGAATTGCCGCAGCCGCACCCAGGTTGAGGCCGCTGCCTCCGTATTCCTCGGGGATCAGCGCCGCCAGGTAGCCGGCCGCGGTGAGCGCTGCGACGAACTCGGTCGGATAGGCCCTCTCACGATCAAGGCCGCGCCAGTACTCGCCCGGAAACTTCGCGCAGAGCGCGCGCACGCCGGAGCGAATGTCGGCAAACTCATCGTGCCCGGCCGCGCGCTTTTTCATGGTCCCACTCTATGCAGCCGGCAGCGCCTGACAAGTGCGCCTAGATCGGATCCCAATTGAACACGTCTTCCGAGCGCTCCAGCGGCGTGAACAAGGACGCGAAGGCCGGATTTAGCTCGGCTGCAATCTGTTCGGGCGTCCATCCGCCGGCGCGATGGATAGTCTTCACCGGCCGCGGCTGGTTGAACAGGTAGATCTCGTTGTTGCGGACCGACAGAATCTGCCCGGTGATCCCGCTGGCTGCATCGGAGCAAAGGAACACCGCAAGCGGCGCGATCTTTTCCGGCGTCATGCGCTGAAACGCGTCGATGCGGCGCTTGTCCTGCTCCGATTGAGCGGGGATCGACTCGATCATGCGCGTGAAGGCAAAAGGCGCAATGCAGTTCGACCGCACGTTGAACCGGGCCATGTCGAGCGCGATGCCGCGTGAGAGGCCCATGATGCCGAGCTTGGCGGCCATGTAGTTCGCCTGCCCGAAATTGCCGACGAGACCGGAGGTCGACGTCATGTGCACGAAGGCGCCCGAATTCTGCTCGCGGAACAGCGGCGCAACCGCGCGGCTCATGTTGAACGAGCCATTGAGATGCACGGCAATCACGTCGGACCAGTCCGACCAACTCATCTTGTGAAAAATCACGTCGCGCAGGATGCCGGCATTGTTGACGAGGATGTCGATACGGCCGAAGGCTTCGAGCGCCATTTTCACGATGGCTTCAGCGTTTTTCGGCTCGGTAATCGAAAGCGTCGACGCGATCGCTTCTCCGCCGGCTTTTTTTATCGCGTCGACCGTTTCCTGCGCCGGGCCCGTATCACGGCCTTCGCCTTGCAGGCTCGCGCCGATGTCGCAGACCACGACACGCGCACCCTCTTTCGCGAGCAGCATGGCGATACCTCGCCCGATGCCGCGCCCTGCCCCCGTCACGATCGCGATCTTGCCAGCAACAATGCCAGCCATCAGGGTCCCCACACTTCGTCTGCCACCTCGACGATCATCCGCAGTTTCGCCCACTGCTCGTCTTCCGCAAGCACGTTGCCTTCTTCCGTCGAAGCAAAGCCGCATTGCGGCGACAGGCACAGTTGATCGAGCGAAATGTATTTGGAGGCGGCGTCGATGCGACGCTTGATCTCGTCCTTCGATTCAAGACGGCCGGTCTTGGTGGTGACAAGCCCGAGCACAACATGCCGGTCCTTCGGAACGAGCTTGAGCGGCTCAAAACCGCCGGCCCGCTCGGTGTCATATTCCATGAAGTAGCCGTGGACCTTGATGCGGTCGAACAGGATTTCCTGCTCGGCCTCGTACCCGCCGGCGCCCATGAAAGTCGATTTATAATTGCCGCGGCACATGTGCATCGTGATGGTCATGTCGGACGGAATATCCGACATCGCGATGTTGATTAGATCGCCATAAAGCTCGCCGAGCTTCTCCGGATCGTCGCCGCGATCCTTCATGGCCTGGCGGTATTTGGGGTCGCACAGCATCGCAATGAAGACTTCGTCGAGCTGTAGATAACGACAGCCGGCATCGGCGAAAGCGCGCACGGCTTTCCGATAAGCCTGGCCGAGGTCGTCGAAGAAGGCATCGAGCTTTGGATAAGCTGTCTGGTCGATCGGTGTGCGCATTGGGCGTCCATAGGCGGCGGACGGCGCGGGAATGGTGATCTTCGGCGTCCGCTTGGTATGGGCCGCAACAAACTTGAAATGCTCGATCATCGGGTGACCGGAAAAGCCGACTTTGCCGGTCACCTTCAGACCTTCGTTGCGCGTCGTCACGGCGGCGAAAGCGACACCGGTATCCATAATGTGCTTTTCGATGCCGCCGAGACCCCAGAGGAAATCGAGATGCCACCAGGAACGTCGGAATTCGCCGTCAGTAATCGACTGAAGCCCGACGTCTTCCTGCTTCTTGATAACGCGCTCGATTTCGCGGTCCTCGATCTCCTTCAGCTGCGCGGGCGTGATTTCGCCCTTCGCGCGTTGCTCCCGCGCCTTCTTCAGCGCGGCGGGGCGCAGCAAGCTGCCGACGTGATCGGCACGAAACGGCGGCTTTGTCCTTTTGCTCATGATCGACCCCAGACCTCCTCGGAGAGCTCAACAATCATCCGCAGTTTCGCCCACTGCTCATCCTCGGCCAAGATGTTGCCTTCTTCCGTCGAGGCAAAGCCACATTGCGGCGACAGACAGAGCTGCTCCAGCGAAACGAATTTGGCGGCCTGCTCGATGCGGCGCTTTATGTCGTCTTTCGATTCAAGCCGACCCGATTTCGAGGTGACCAGGCCGAGCACGACCGTCTTTCCTTTCGGCACGAAACGCAATGGCTCGAATCCGCCGGCGCGATCGGTGTCATATTCCATGAAATATGCGTGCACGTTGATTGTATTGAACAGAATCTCCGCCACCGGCTCGTAGCCGCCCGAAGCAACAAAGGTCGACTGGAAATTACCGCGGCACAGATGCATCGCGATGGTCATGTCGGGCGGAATATCGGAGATGGCCGCATTGATCATCCCGGCATAGATTGATGGCAGCTTTTCCGGATCGTCCCCTCGGTCAGCTACCTGAGTCCGCAACTTCGGATCGCAGAGGTAGGTGAAATTCACTTCGTCGAGCTGGAGATAGCGGCAGCCGGCATTCGCGAAAGCCCGCACGGCCTTGCAATAGCTCTGGCCGAGATCGCTATAGAAATCGGCCATGTCGGGATAGATCGATTCCGGCACCGCGTCGCGCCCGTAACGGAAATGCAGTGATGACGGCGACGGGATCGTCATTTTCGGCACCGCGCGCGTGTGTTCCTTCACGAACCGGAAATGATCGAGCATCGGATGGCTGGAGAATGTGCCGAGCCTGCCGATGACGCGCAGCATCATCGGCTTCGGGTTGACGCCCTGGAACCTGATCTTGCGCTCGCCGAGATAGGCCTCGACACCATCCAGCTTGCCGAGAAAGTCGTAGTTCCAGAACGCACGCCGGAATTCACCGTCGGTAACGGCTCTTAGGCCAATGTCTTCCTGCTTTCTGATGATGGCCGCGATTTCACGGTCTTCGACGGCCTTCAGCGCGTCGGCAGACATCTCGCCTTCCTCGTGCTTTGCGCGGGCCTCTTTCAGCGGCGCAGTGCGCAGCAGGCTGCCGACGTGATCGGCACGAAACGGAGGACTGTTACGCAGCGGCATGAACGAAGACTAGCGGCCCCACACTTCTTCCGCCAACTCCACGATCATCCGCAGTTTCGCCCATTGCTCGTCCTCGGCCAGCACGTTGCCCTCCTCGGTCGAGGCAAAGCCGCACTGCGGCGACAGGCACAACTGGTCGAGCGCAACATATTTCGTCGCCTCGTCGATGCGACGCTTGATGTCGTCCTTCGGCTCGAGTCGGCCGCTCTTGGAAGTGACAAGGCCGAGCACCAGTTGTTTCTTTCCTTTGGGAAAGTGGCGTAACGGTTCGAAACCACCGGCGCGGTCGCTGTCGTATTCGAGGAAATAGCCGTCGAGATTGGTGTTGCCGAGCAGCTGTTCGGCAACGAATTCATAGCCACCCTCCGCGATCCACGTAGACCGGAAATTACCGCGGCAAGAATGCATGGTGATCGCCATGTCGGCAGGCTTGCCTTCCAGTGCCGCGCGGGTGGCCTGCGCATAGATCTTGGGCAGCATATCGGGGTCATCACCACGCGATTTCGAGCCTTCTCGCTCTTTCGGATCGCACATCATCGCCCAGGCGGTATCGTCGAGCTGAAGGTAGCGGCAACCGGCGTCGTAAAAGGCCTTGATCGCCGCGCGCCAGGCAGCGGCGATGTCGGCGAAAAACTCGTCATAATCCGGATAGGCCTGCTTGCTCACCATCGCGCGGCCTTGCCGGAAATGGAACGTGCTCGGCGCCGGGATCGTCATCTTCGGCGTCACACGGCATTTGCTCTTCAGGAATTTGAAATGCTCGACATGCGGATGGCCCTTGAATTTGACCTTGCCGTCGATGCGGATGGCCTCATGTTTGGTCTCGACGCCATGAAACTTGATCCCCGTATCGGTGGTGATCGGGGTGACACCTTCCAGGCCGCGAAAGAAATCGAAGTGCCACCATGTGCGGCGGAATTCGCCATCCGTGGCAAGCTTGAGGCCGATTTCTTCCTGCTTCTTGACGATCTTCTCGATCTCGCGGTCTTCGACCGACTTGAGGGTGGCGGCGTCGATCTCACCCCTGGCACGCTGGGCACGCGCATCCTTCAGCGGCGCCGTGCGCAGCAGGCTGCCGACGTGATCGGCCCGAAACGGCGGCGAGGTGCGAGCGCTCATTTTCCCCAAACCTCTTCGGACAACTCGACGACCATACGCAATTTTGCCCACTGCTCTTCTTCGGCCAGCACGTTGCCTTCCTCGGTCGAAGCGAAACCGCATTGCGGCGACAGACAAAGCTGATCGAGGGCAACGAACTTGGTCGCCTCCTCGATTCGCTTTTTGATGTCGGCCCGCGGCTCCAGCCGGCCCGATTTGGATGTGATCAACCCGAGCACAACGATCTTGTTGCCTTTGGGCAGGAAACGCAGCGGCTCGAAGCCGCCGGCGCGATCCGTGTCATATTCGAGGAAATAACCGTCGTAGTTGCACTTGCTCAAAAGACTTTCCGCAACCGGTTCGTATCCTCCGGACGAAATGAAGGTCGAACGGAAATTGCCGCGACATACATGCGTAGTAATTGTCATGTCTGTGGGTTTCGCTTGCAGCGCCTTGTTGATGCACTTGGTGTAGCTCTCCTGCAGATGATCGACATCGAGGCCGCGGTCGCGCGCCTTCTGTAGTTCCGCTTGCGAGCAGAGATAGGCCCACGCGGTGTCGTCGAACTGCAGATAGCGGCAGCCAGCGTCATAGAATGCCTTGATCGCCTTCTGATAGGCCACCGCAAGATCGTCGAAGATGGCATCGCGGCTCGCATAAACGTTTTTGCTCACTGCGTTGGGTTCGAGCCTGAAGTGGAACGTCGAAGGCGCCGGAATGCACATCTTCGGCATCACCTTGGTGTGCGCCTTCAGGAACTTGAAATGCTCCAGCATCGGATGGTTGGAGAAGCCAATCTTGCCGGTGACGCGGATTGAGCGCGGCTTGGTCTGCACGCCCTGAAACTGGATGCCGTGGTCGAGTTCATAAATCTCGACATTGTCGAGCATGCCGTAGAAGTCGAAATGCCACCATGAGCGGCGAAATTCCCCATCGGTCGCAAGTTTGAGCCCGATCTCTTCCTGCTTCTTGATGATTTTCTCGATCTCGCGGTCCTCGACTTCCTTGAGCTGAACCGCGGTGATCTCGCCTTTCTCGCGCTTGCCACGCGCATCCTTGACCGGCGCGGTGCGCAGGATGCTGCCGACATGGTCTGCGCGAAACGGCGGTTTTGTCCTTTGCGTCATATTAGATCCTCCGCGAAAG
>DASSSM010000543.1:0-4611 GCA_035708425.1 Pseudolabrys sp. | reverse complement strand
CAGCGGAACTTGTGCGGCAACTTCGGTTTTGGCGCGCTCACGCACGTCCCATTGACACATCCGATAGCCGTGTGTGCGCTCGATCAAATCGAGATGGATGTGCGATTCATGCTGCGCATCCGCGCCAGGGCCGAGCACCGTCGTGAAGCGATGGCAGGCGCTGTCGCGGATCTCATTGCGGAAATCCTTCGCAACCGAAATGTCGGTCAGTCCAATCGAGCGGCCGTCCGCCAATATAAAGGAACGCACGTCAACGGCGTTGCCCTTGCCGTGCTCGCTCAGCTTCCCACCGGCAACACGGTTGCGGGCGCGACACTCGAAATCGTCAAAGGTCTCGACCGTACGCAGCGGCGCGCCGAGCTTGTCGACGCGCGGCGCCGCTTCGTCGCGCAGCCAGGCGGCGACGGATTCGGCAAACTCGCAGCGCAGCGCCGGCGCCGGCTTGATTTCGATGCGCGAACCATCGGGGCGCAGCGCCGCCGTGAGCCGCAGCATGTCGCTGCCGCCGCAGGCATCCGGTCCGACCAGGCGCGGCAGCGGCTCCGCGACAGCGATTGTCAGGATGCGCTTGTCGCACTCCGTCGGTTTGCCTGTAACGCCTGCCGAGTCGAAATCCGGACCGGCGGCTTCGCGGAAGGACTGAGGCTCGATCCAGATTGCAGGACGCGGGCGCGGCAAAGGCACCTCCTCCGCGACGGCAATGCCACCGCCGGCACCGGCCAGCCACAGGAGCGCAAGAAAAAGCCGCATGCGATCGATGTCGGCCGCGATTGAGGCATTTCTACGGGATCAAGATGCAACCGGAGACGCCAACCGCCCGTATCTCATTCACGAAACCGTTGCGCCGCCCATTCCGGCAGCTAACCTTAGGCCCGGCTGGCGAGGGGCGCCGGCCCAAAAGACGAATAACCAGGAGGGGAATGCCATGCACGGCCTGATGCAGGATTGGCCATTGCTGTGCCATCGCATCATCGACCATGCCGCCACGTTCCATGGCGAGCGCAAGGTCATCTCGCGCTCGGTGGAGGGCCCGATCCACACCACCACCTATGCGGAGGTCCGAGCCCGCGCATTAAAGGCTGCACAGCGGCTCGAAAAGGACGGCATCAAGCTCGGCGACCGGGTAGCAACGCTCGCATGGAACACCTGGCGCCATCTGGAGGCCTGGTACGGCATTCTCGGCATCGGCGCCATCTATCATACTGTCAATCCGCGTCTGTTTCCTGAACAGATCGCCTGGATCATCAATCATGCCGGCGACCGCGTGATGATGACCGACCTCACCTTCGTGCCGTTGCTGGAGAAGATCGCCGACAAGTTGTCGTCGATCGAGCGTTACGTCGTCCTCACCGACGCGGCACATATGCCGAAGACAACGTTGAAGAATGCAGTCGCATATGAAGACTGGATCGGTGAAGTCGACGGCAACTTCACCTGGAAAAGCTTCGACGAAAATACTGCGGCCGGCATGTGCTACACGTCCGGCACGACCGGGCACCCGAAGGGCGTGCTCTATTCGCACCGCTCAAACGTGTTGCACGCCTTCATGGCGTCGATGCCCGATTGCAAAGGCCTGTCTTCTCGCGACGTCGTATTGCCAGTGGTGCCGCTGTTCCACGCCAACGGCTGGTCGCTTGCATTCTCCACGCCGATGGTCGGCGCCTCGATGGTGATGCCGGGTCCCAAGCTCGATGGCGCCTCGATCTACGAACTGCTCAACAACTACAAAGTCACTTTCACCGCCGCGGTGCCGACGGTGTGGCTGATGCTGCTGCAGGATCTCGAGAAGACCGGCGGCAAGCTGCCTTATCTCAAACGTGTGGTCATCGGCGGCTCGGCCTGCCCGCGCGCGATGACGCAAACCTTCCAGGAAAAATACGGCGTCGAGGTGGTGCATGCGTGGGGCATGACGGAAATGAGCCCACTCGGCTCGCTCTGCACGATGAAGCCGGAATATGCCGCGCTTACCGGCGAGGCGAAGCTGGACATTGAAATGAAGCAGGGGCATCCGCCGTTCGGCGTCGAGATGAAGATCACCGACGACAATGGCAAAGACCTGCCGTGGGACGGCAAGACCTTCGGCCGGCTGAAAGTGCGCGGACCGGCGGTCGCGCGAAGCTATTACAAGGTCGATGGCGACCCGGTGTTCGAGAAGGACGGCTGGTTTGACACAGGCGACGTCGCCACCATGGACCGCTATGGCTACATGCAGATCACCGATCGTGCCAAGGACGTGATCAAGTCGGGCGGCGAGTGGATTTCCTCGATCGACCTTGAAAATCTTGCGGTCGGTCATCCGAAAGTGGCGGAAGCCGCAGTGATCGGCGTTTCGCATCCGAAATGGGACGAGCGGCCGCTGCTCGTGATCGTGCTCAAGAAGGGCGAGACCGCCACCAAGGAAGAGATACTCGGTTTCATGCAGGGCAAGATCGCGAAGTGGTGGATTCCGGATGACGTCGCGTTCGTCGAAGAAATCCCGCACACAGCGACCGGCAAGATCCAGAAACTCACGCTTCGGCAGCAATTCAAGGACTACCGTCTGCCGACGGCTCAAGCGGCAGAGTAAGCGCGCTCACTGCGAATCCATACAATTTGAATTTATTTTTTAAGGCCTCCGAAGGAACCACTCGCCTACAGGTTGAAAATCCGGTGGGAGGCCGGCGGCGCAATGGCGCTGCAATCCGTATATTCTACGACGTTTAACGGCGGCCCCACAGTCCTGCTCTGGGGTGACACTGCCGGAATGCGCGCGCTCAGTGATCTTCTGCGCAAAATGCTGGTCGTTCCCAGCGCCATGACCCTCAGCGAATTTTGCGAAGCTGTCGACGGCAAGACTGTCACCGTCAGGATGCGTGCAAACCGGCGTGACACGGGGATGCGGCTTCGTCACGAGGGCCTGGAATGGACCTTGCGTCCCCAATCGGCCGACGATTTCGCGGCTCTCATCGACGCCCTCGCCGCGTCGGGAAAGTCCGGGCACCAATACCTCACCTGCGGCGTCACCGACGAAATCACGGTGATGGTATCGCACGGCGAATATCCGGGAAATCTGCGCCCGTAGCAGCGCTTTCCCTGCCAGCGGCTTGCCGGCATTGTCATAATCACCTATCTATATTGTCAATAATGACATCTGGTTTATGAGCACAAAAGAAACGATTTTCGCTCCGTACGCACCAAACGGAGTCAAAGACAATGAAACGCTATGTGATCGAACGCGACGTACCCGGCATTGGGGGAATGAACGGCGCGCAGTACAAAGACGTGGCGAAAACATCCAACGGCGCGTTGGCCAAGCTCGCCGGCAAGTGCCAGTGGGAGCATTCCTACGTGGTCGACAACAAGACCTTCTGCATTTACCTCGCCGAGAGCGAAGCCGCGGTGAAAGAGCACGCCAAGCTCAGCGGCTTTCCGGCGACAAAGATCACCGAGGTGCGCACCGTTCTCGACCCGATGACGGAGGCAGCCTGATTGCCCGGTGCCGCCCTTCCGTTCTTGGCGAAGGGCGGCACTCTCGGCGTGCAAGGCAGGAGAGTTGCGCCGTGATACACTTTGGCAAAGCGGATGCCGGACAATTTTGCTGGCTCGACCTCGCTGCCACCGACGCCAGTAGCGCAAAGACGTTTTATCGCAATCTGTTCGGCTGGACCTCGCATGAGCAGTTGGCAAACGGCGGCAGCTTCACGCGTCTTCGCCTGTCCGATCACGACGTCGGCTCCATCTACCAGCTCAGAGAGACCCTTCTGGATAACGGGATGACGTCGCATTGGACACCCTATGTGCGGGTGAGCGACATCGAGCACGCAGTCGAACGGGCAGCACAATTTGGCGGCAGGGTTGTGGTCGATCCATTTCTGGTGTCCGGCGTTGCGCGCATCGCACTTATCCTGGATTCAGTAGGCGCAGTGGTCGGCCTCTGGGAACCAGTCGCGGCTGACGGAAAGGCGAACGGGCATGGCTAAAAAAGCGGTGTTCAAGCGCCACGTTTCGACATCGCAGTCAGCAGCTCGCTTGCTCGACGTGACCGTTGTGCTGCTTGAGCACGGCTACGCATCCACCGCCATCGCTCCCATCGAGATATTCCATTCTGCCGGCGTGGTCTGGAATTGGCTGAATGGTGAAGCCGAGAAGCCCCAATTTCGGGTGCGAACCGCATCGGTCGATGGACGCAAAGTCCGTGCAGCAGGCTCGCTTGTGCTGACTCCGGATTGCGCAATCAAAGACATCAAGCACACCGACATCATTCTTGTCGCCGCGCCCGGCTGGGACGAGCTCGACCGGATCGCGCAAAGTACGCCTCTCGTGCCATGGCTGCGCAAGTGGCACGCGCGTGGCGTGTTTATCGCCGCAGCCTGCACGGGCGTTGCCTATCTTGCCGAGGCTGGCCTTCTGGATGGCCATGAGGCGACGACGCATTGGGGCGTCGCGGACATCTACCGCCAGCGGTACCCCAAGGTTCGCTGGCGGACCGAGCAATTCGTGACGGAGGACGGCCGGATTTTCTGCAGCGGCGGTGTCTACGCCTCGATCGATCTGAGCCTCTATTTGGTTGAGAAATTCTGCGGCCACGAGATCGCGCTCAAGGTCGCCAAATCGCTGCTGTTAAGCATGCCG
>DASSSM010000542.1:0-8242 GCA_035708425.1 Pseudolabrys sp. | reverse complement strand
CTGGTGGCAGGACACGAGCGAGCTATCAACCTTTAACCTGCTCGGCCTCACGATCGTCGTCTCGCTTGTTACATTTGCGGGCGAGGCGATCGGAATCGCCATCGCATTTCACGTTGCGCCGCTGCGCGTGCTCGAGACCGTGTTCGATTTCGACGCGGGCATTCGGCCGGGATGGCAGGTGCTGGTGGCCGGTCTCCTTGTCGTGGCGATTGACGCCGTAATGGCGCGCCTGCGCAGCCGCGCTCCGCGGGCGCGCGAAGTCGCCGCCGAATAAATTTCAAGTCAGATTTTGCGGCTGTCATAGGCCCAGTGCAGCAGAGCCTGCCGCTGCCGTCGGCGGCAGAGCAGGTCGCCGGGCTCGCAATGTTTCTGCACCTGCCGGACGTGACGGCGGATAGCCTTCCAGCGCTTGATCTGCCGTAGGTCTTCCTCCGGCATCCGCCGGCCCATGTGATAACGGCAGTACCATTGAAACCACCCGCGCGGATCGTCGGGATGAATCCATCCTTTGCGCTTCCATTCCGACAATGGCTGGCTCGCGTCGACGCCGAAGAAATTGCATTTAGGGTCGTAGCCGCGCGGCGAGAGTTTTGCCTTAGCAAACCAGCTCTTGGGAAATTCGCGCCGGCAGTCGGTCATGTATTTGCCGCCGAAGACCCCGAGCGCCAGCATCTGCGCGGGGGTGAGCTGCGGCTTGAATTCCGGATCGAAGCCGCGGCCGACCGGCGCGCTGCGCACGTAGCGATAGCCTTTCTGCATCTTGTCGGTGATGGAAACGCTGCGTTTGCGCATCTACGACTGCTGCAGGTCCGCATATTCGGGATGACGCTCGATATAGGCCTTCGCGAAGGGGCAGCGCGGCTTCACCTTCAGGCCTTCCGCGCGCGCGGCGTTGAGCACGCCACGGATCAGGGATGAGCCGATGCCGCGGCCTTCAAGTTCCTTGGGGACCTCCGTATGCATGATGGTGAGCACACCGTCGCTGCGCTTATACTCCGAAAAAGCAGTGTGGCCGTCGGTATCGAGTTCAAAACGATGAAGCTTGGTGTTGTCGCGAACGTCATTGAACATGGTTATGTCTCTGGTCACGGCCTCTGCACATTGATGGTCTAACTCTAAGTCGATCGTCCTCGCCAATTTTGCAAGGTGTTCCATGCCGAATATCACGCTCTATCATGCCTCGCCGTCACGGTCCTCCATCGCCCTCTGGATGCTCGAGGAAGTCGGACAACCTTATGATATCAAGCTCATCCGACTGAGTGCGGGCGACAATCTCAAACCCGATTATCTTGCGATTAACCCGATGGGCAAGGTGCCGGCGCTGAGACATGGCGATACGGTGATTACCGAGAGCGCTGCGATCTGCACTTATCTCGCGGACGAGTTTCCGGACAAGAAGCTGAACATTCCCGTCGGCAACACGCGGCGCGGCGAATATCTCAAGTGGTTGTTCTTCGGCCCGAGCGTGATCGAGCCGGCGATGACCGATCGCGCTTTCCCACGCAAGGAAAACCCGCGCGCGGCCGCGCTTGGCTGGCGCGATTTCGACACCGTCCTCGACATCGTGAGCAAGGCACTGGCGAAAGGTCCGTATCTGATGGGCGAGCAGTTCACCGCCGCCGACGTCATCATCGGCTCGGGCCTTCGCTACGGCATGATGTTCAAGCTGATCCCCGAGCGTAAGGAGTTTCAGGATTACGTTGCGCGCATTGCTCAGCGGCCGGCACTTCAGCGCGCACAGGAGAAAGACAAGGAATTGTCGGCGCAGGCGGCCTAGCCCGCTTGTCGTCGCCTCAGCTCCGCTCGACAGCGCGTTCCAGCTTTTTGCTCAAAATCCAGGAGAGGCCGAGGAACGCGACCAGCATCACCAAACCAATGCCCGAAGAAGCGTCGCTCATGAGCTTCTCAGAGACCTGGCCGAAGGCATAGCCCGCCAAGACGACGGTGCAGGACCATAGGCCCGCGGCAACAAAATTGAGCGTCAGGAACGTGGACCAGGGCAGGCGCGACATTCCGTATGCAAAGCCCGCGATGCCGCGAATTCCGTGCGGGTATCGGTGAAACAGGATCATCAGGACGTAATGACGATCAGCCAACCGGGCAGCGGTCTGGACGGCGCGGTCAAGTTGTCGAAAGGACCCGAGCAAGCGGGTGCCATAGCGCCGCCCGATCCAGAAGCGGACAGCATCGCCGGCGAAGCTGCCGAACCAGCAGATCGAGATGAGTGTGCCTAACTGCAGCGCGCCGGAATGCGCAGCGTAGCCCGCAAACAGGGCGAGCAGCAGGCTGTGCGAGGCCGCGTAGGCGAACATGATGCTGTAGGCCGCATCGCCGTGTTGGCGAATGAGATCGAGGAACGACGCGAGATCAGTTGGAAACAGCAATGGGCCCCACAGTTCTGTCCTGACAGTTCCCTGGCGAACGCGTCAGCATATCCATTTAGTGTCCGTTATTGGGGGACAACGCGGGCATCGCGCGGATTTGTCGCTATGACCCAAAGCGGTCATCGGGGCGTGATGCCGCACATTGATATGGGTCAACTTACAGCGCCTGCACTCACCTAATGAATTGCACGGGGCCTTCCGCAGGGCGGGCAATCAAATAGGAGTGCACGATGTCCACAAGACGACAGTTCATCCAATCACTTCCGGCTGCTGGAACAGCGTTCGCTGTCGCTGGCCATCTGGTGTTGGAGGACAGTCCTGCACGGGCGCAAGGGGCGACCGTCCCGTTGAAGGAGCATTTCCATCCCAAGGGCAAAGCGCCGTCGAAACATACCTTGGATGTGCTCAAGCAGGCACGTGGCGGCCTGCCTTTCGCCGACCAGAGAGATTTCGAAGAGCAAAAGAGGGGGCTTATTGCTCCCATGAAAGACCTCAAGATCATGGCGGACGCCGGCCACGTCGCTTGGGACATGGAGCGGTTTCAGTTCCTGGACAAGCAGGACGAATTCAACAGCATTCATCCCTCGCTGCTCCGTCAGTCGAAACTGAATAACAATTACGGGCTTTACGAGGTTATCCCTGGCATCTACCAGGTCCGTGGCTTCGACCTGTCTGATATCTCTTTCGTTCGCGGCAAGACGGGCTGGATCGTTTTCGATCCCCTTGTGACCAAAGAAACGGCTCGCGCTGCCTGGAAATTGTTTCAGCAGCACGTCGGGCAGGGCTTGCCGGTCTCGGCTGTGATCTATTCGCACACGCACGGGGACCATTGGGGTGGCGTGCGCGGCATTGTCGATGAAGCGGATGTGAGGTCCGGGAAGGTCCCTGTCATCGCACCCATCGACTTCATGGATTTCACGATTTCCGAAAATGTCTATGCGGGCAACGCCATGAACCGGCGTCTGTTCTATCAGTACGGCCTCCTGCTGCCCGCGAGTCCGCATGGTTATGTCGGCCAGGGCCTCGGTCAGGCCGTGTCAGCCGGTGCGATTGGCCTGATTGCGCCCAACCGTTACGTCGAAAAGGCCATCGAGGAATTTGAGGTTGATGGCGTCAAGATGGTCTTCCAGAACACGCCGAATACCGAAGCGCCCCGGGAGATGAACACGTACATCCCCGAGATGAAGGCGCTATGGATGGCGGAGAATGTCATTGCGTCGCTGCACAACATCTACACCTTGCGCGGCGCGCCGGTACGCGACCCGTTGAACTGGTCAAAATATATCGCCGAAGCACTTTTCCGTTTCGGTCTGGAGGCCGAGGTGATGTTCGCCTCCCACCATTGGCCACGCTGGGGTAACGACAGGATTCAGGAAGTTCTTCGCGGCCAGCGCGACCTGTACGCCCACATGAACAATCAGGTGCTTCACTTTGCCAATCAGGGCGTGACCATCAACGAAATTCATAACGTTTATGAGGTCCCGAAGGGCCTGCAGAACAAGTGGTTCTGCCGCGGCTATCACGGCTCCCCTCAGCACAACAGTCGTGGCGTCATCCAGCGCTATCTCGGCTTCTGGGATTGCAATCCAACGACCCTTATTCCGTTGTCACCGGGCGACTCCGCCCCGCTCTATGTCGAAATGATGGGCGGCGCGCAGAAAATCATGGACCGGGGTCGGCAATTACACGATGAGGGACGGTATCTGCACGCCCAGGAGATCGTAAACAAACTGGTGCAGGCCGAGCCGCAGAACCAGGCTGCCAAGGATCTGTTGGCGGACATTTTCGAGCAAGTCGGATATCAGCAGGAAAATCCGGGCCTGCGAAACAGCTACCTCGCTGCCGCTTATGAACTCCGGACCGGAATTCCGCAGGGGGAAACCGCGAATTCAAGCAGCCCCGACGTGATCCGCGCAATGTCCACCGAATTGTTCCTCAACTTCCTGGGCATCCGCATGGACAGCCGCAAGGCCGAAGGCATGCGGTTCACAATCAACCTGATCACGCCGGACAACGGCGAGAAGTTCATCGTCGAGCTGGAGAACGCCACGCTCACGAACATCAAAGGTTATCAAGCCGAAAAGCCCAACTTGACCCTCACGATCAATCGCTCCGACCTGGAGCAAACGATGATGGGCACGAAAACGCTCGAGGCTCAGATTGCCGACGGCACTGCGAAGGTGCAGGGCGACGCAAGCATCTTGAACCAGCTTGCCTCGACCATGGTCGACTTCGATCCGCGCTTTGAGATTATGCCGGGCACTAAAGCCAAAGGCGTGAAGGTAGCACATGCTAATGACTACCAGGCAGTTCCACGCCAGACAATTGCGGAATAGACGAGGTGATTGAGCAGAGAGCATTTGTCCGCTTTTGGCACTTAGCGGGCGTTTGTTTTTGCACCGCGTAAGTCCGCTTTCGGACGCAAGCGGACATCCGGTTACTTGCATAAATCGGGCAGTTCAATCTTTCCGTCGCCGAACAGGAAACCGGCGCCCTGATATACTTACGAACGATCGCCGCGCGCTGAGTCGATGACGCTGATCCTTTGAACAATGGACCTGATTAACACCATTTCCGTCTGGCTTCTGCCGCTGCTGTTTGCCATCACATTTCATGAGGCGGCTCATGGCTATGTCGCGCGGTTTCTGGGCGATCACACGGCGTCACAGCTGGGGCGCGTGAGCCTCAATCCGATCCGGCACATCGATCCATTCGGCACGGTGCTTCTGCCAGGGCTGCTCTTGTTCGCGCACTCGCCGTTTCTGTTCGGATACGCGAAACCGGTGCCGGTCAATTTTCGTGCCCTGCGGCATCCGCGCATGGGAATGGTCCTGGTCGCGGCAGCGGGGCCGGCCATGAACATCGCCTTGGCCATTGCCGCTGCCTTGAGTTTCCACCTCGTCGTCTATCTGCCGCCGACTGCCGCCCAATGGACCGCACTCAATCTGAAGAACGCCGTCGTCATCAACGCGGTCCTCGCCGTGTTCAATCTGTTTCCGCTGCCGCCGCTTGATGGCGGCCGCATAGCGGTGGGATTGCTTCCCGTTGCGCTCGGGCGCTGGCTGGCGCGGCTCGAGCCTTACGGCATGATAATTTTGATCGGACTGATCATTGTGCTCCCGCTGCTGGGAGCGCAACTCGGCGTCGATCTTGGCTTTGTGTCTCAAGCCATTAGAACCGCAACCGACGCCGTGATCCGGGTCATCCTGCAGATCACGCGCGCATAGCAGAGTCCCCCTCGACCGATCGTCAGGAGACTTTTTTCACCGCGGGGATAGTCCAGCTGCCGTTGATGATCGACGGACTGCGCTCGTTCGGCCAATACATCCGCAACATGAGAACGAACTTGCCTGCGGGAGCGGGGAGCCAGTTCGATTCCTTGTCGGCCCCGGGCGAGTCTTTCTGGATGTACAGGTCGATCGAGCCGTCCGGGTTCGACTTCAGTTTTTGCCGCGCGCTGATCGAGTAACGATTGATTGGATTGCTCACGAAGAAATACTTGTCGTTGTACATGGTCAGCGACCAGAATCCTTGCACCGGCGGCAGGTGCCCTTTTGGAAAGTGCATCACGTATTTGTTGGAGCCTTCATACGCGCGCTCTTCGGAATCCTTCAGGGAGGTGGGATAGACCGCGTCCTGCGGACGATTGGCGCCTAGTCCGATGGCCGTCACAAGCGCGCGCATGGGATAGTCGGTTCCGTAAATGCCGGTCTTTGTCGTGAATCCCCAACCGTTGACGTCCTTCACCTCTTTGTTGAGCTTGAACTGCGCCATGATGCGGTCGAAGCCGACTTCGGGAATGCGCTTGACAAAATCGGCATTCAGCTTGCCGGTGTCGAAGTCTTTGCCCGGCACCAGGCCGATTTTTGCAAACCGCGCGAGGGCGGGAGCATCGGCTGCCGCGGGCGGATTGGTTTTCAACAATTGGGCGAGAAGGGAGAAATAGTCCTTTGCGTCCATTCTGTTGACCTGGTCGCGCACGGCGGTCTTCATGTCGATCGACGGATCGACCTTGCCGTCGGGGGGCGTATAGGGCTTCCCGTAGGAACTCAGCGGCACCAACTTGCACTGGTCCTGCAGCTCGTGGACGGCCTTGTAGTCCTCAGGCATGCCGGTGCAATAGATGCGACCGAGAAGCCAGACGATGCTTGTCGGCGATTTATATTCGCGCACGCCGGACGGGAGCGTGCCTTTCCATCCCGGACCGGTGATCGCATAAGTTTGCGCGTTCGTGCCAGTCGTGCGCTTGCCGGGAACCTGGAATACGGTCGTCCAGCCGTCGAGCATCGGAAACAGGGCGTACCGGCCTTTCATGTCGGGAATGCTCAGCACCCAGGGCTCCTTGCCGACGTCCACGAACGCAGTCGTATAGAGTGTGTCGGCGTTCGGCGCGGTCACATCGCGAAAAGACGCGTCCGGATACTGGCGCAGCTTGATAATGTGGCCCATCGGGGCCTTCGTGCCTTCCGGCCGGGCCACGTTGGTGATCACGCGCCGGGTCATTTCCATCGTCACGAGTGGGTAGCCGTAGATATAAGCGTCGGTCGCGAGCCAAAAATCCTCCAGGCCTTCGCCGAGATGAAGTTCGCCCAGTTCAGCGTGAGCTACGGTTGTGATGGAGGTTCCTGTCAGCAGGCTCAACATGCCAACCGTCGCAGCCCGTCGATTCATCAACATCGCTACCCCCCTGAAATTCTGTCAGAAACAAATTCGAGGCATCTGGCATGCCAATTTTAAGCAGGCGTGCCTATTGGACTACGGTCCAATCGATCTGACACGTATCAAACATGAGGAGAATGCGAGGGTCGCCGCCTGGCGGTGCCCGTTCCGGCAGATGCGGCTCGGGTGGTCTGCGCAATCTATTCGATCACCTCGTCGGCACGAACCAATATCGATTCTGGAATCTTAAGGCCGAGGGCCTTCGCAGTTTTCACGTTGACGGCCAGATAGAAGTTGACGGGTTGCTCGACAGGCAGTGAGGACGCCGTTGCGCCCTTGATCAGTTTGTCCACATATTCCGCGGCGCGCCGGTAGACGACGTTCAGGTTCGGTCCATACGCGATGAGTCCTCCGGATTTTGCAAAATCTCGGTAGATCGACACAACCGGCAGGCCTTGCTTTGCCGCAAGCTCAAGAATTCTCTGACGCCGTTCGGTCATTGCGCCGTCATCCATGACAAAGAGCGCCTCGGCCTTGGCTTTCGCTGCGGTCTCAAAAGCGCCCACCAGGTCCTGCTCGCCTTTCACCGGGAGCCGCACGAAATTGAGACCGATCTGCTCGCCTTTGCGCTGGACGTCGTCGATGATAATGACGGCGCCCGGGTTATTTCCCTGGTAGAGCGCTGCCATGCGCGTGATTTTGGGAAGCATCTCGTGCAGGAGTTCGACTCCCTTTGGCCCAAGGGCCTCCGGCATGAAGCTCAGTCCCGTGATATTCCCGCCGGGGCGAGCGAGGCTCTCCACCAATCCTGACCTTACGGGATCGGCGACGCGCATCATTACCACGGGGACGGTCTTGGTAACTTTTTTGGCGGCCTGTGCGGCGGGTGTATTGACGGCGACGATCATGTCGACGTTGAGTTTCAGAAGCTCTTCCGCCAGTGCGGGCAGCCGTTCGTTGTGACCCTCCGCATTTCGCAGCTCGATGCTGATGTCGGTGCCTTCGACGTAGCCCCGCTTGCGAAGCTCGTCCCGGAACGTCTCGAGCAGGCCCGGCTGCAGGTCCTGGGAAAGGATGCCGATACGATGCGTGCGCTTTTGCTGTGCGCCCGCCGCAAACGGCCACACGGCCGCGCCGCTGATAAGAGTGACAAACTCGCGCCGTTTCATAGCCGAGCCCAGCCTTCCGGAGGATTGTAG
>DASSSM010000541.1:0-8495 GCA_035708425.1 Pseudolabrys sp. | reverse complement strand
CCGCGACAACGGCGTTGGTATCCTTCCCGAGGTGAAGGAAAAAATGTTCAATCCGTTCTTTACGACCAAGCCTGCTGGGGAGGGGACAGGTCTCGGCCTGTCCATCAGTCACGATATCATTGTGAAACAACATTGCGGTTCAATCGAAGTCGATACCGCGCCCGGCGAGTACACGGAGTTTCGAATTGTACTTCCGCGTAAAGCCGCAACGCTAGAAAAGTAGGGAGGATCTGCCTGGAACTTCTTATTCTTGTGGTTGATGACGAGCCGGACGTCGAAGCACTTTTTCGGCAGCACTTTCGGCGAGATCTTCGCGACGGCCGATTTGCAATGGAATTCGCTCAATCCGCGCCTGCGGCATTGCAATGCATCAGCAATGCGGGTTCCGCTTCGCTCATATTGATTCTGTCAGACATCAATATGCCTGGGATGAGCGGGCTTGAGCTTTTGCCTAAAGCGAAAGCAGTTCGACCCGATGTGCCCATCATCATGATTACGGCCTATGGCGATGCCGACACCAAACGCAAGGCGTTGGAAAGTGGCGCCGACGCGCTTTTCACCAAGCCAATCGACTTCGGAATGCTGCGCAGTGAAATCGACTCGCGGGTTGAGCGCCAAGGCTAAGGAGAACATTGCAGATTAAAGGCCTTGTGGAGGAATGGCTTATGAGCGCCGACAGTGTGATCGCATGAGACGGCGCGATTTCATCGCAGCGCTCGCGGGCTCGGCGGCTGGCTGGCCATTCGTCGTGCGCGCGCAGCAAACAAGACCCGCAAAGCTCGGCGTGTTATTGGTGGATAAACGCGAACCATTCTCGCGGGTATTTTGGGAAGGGCTCCGGGAGTTCGGCTACATCGACGGTCAAGATATGCAGGTCGAGTATCGCTCGGCGGAAGGGAAGTTGGATCGTCTGCCTGCGCTGGCTGCGGAGCTCGTTAATCTCAAGGTCGATATTATCGTCGCTTCTGAAACTCCCGCCGTACAAGCGGCGAAGCGCGCAACAACGGAAATCCCGATCGTCATGGCCCCATCCGGCGATCCGGTGGGAACCGGACTCATAAGTAGCCTGTCCAGGCCAGGTGGAAACGTCACAGGGCTGTCTGCGGCGACGTCGGAGCTTGCGGGAAAAAGTCTCGAATTGATCCGGGAGATACTTCCTGGAGCGCGCCGCGTGGCGGCGCTTGCCGATCCGACAAACGCCTTTACCAGGTCATTTTTGGCGCAAATCCATGCGTCAGCCAAAGCCGCCGGTCTTGAGATTCAAGACGTTATGCTCGATGGAACGCAAGATTTCGAACCCATTTTCGCAGGGATGGCCAGTGGCGGCGTAGATGCTTTGGTCGTCCAGCCAACGCTCCCGCGTGCGCCGATCATCGCGCTCGCGCGGAAACATCGTCTTGCGACGGTCTCGGGCAACCGCGCATTCGCTGACGCAGGCGGCCTTATGTCATATGCCGGGAGCCTCGCGGACAGATACCGGAATGCGGCGCCGTATGTGGACAAGATTCTGAAGGGCGCAAGACCAGTCGATCTGCCGGTCCAGCAGCCAACGAAATTCGAGCTGGTCATCAATCTCAAGACCGCGAAGGCGCTGGGCATTGCCGTGCCGCACGCGATGCTGACCCGAGCCGATGAGGTGATCGAATGACAGATCACGCGGCGCCAGATCGAGCCGATACGTCGCCACGGCGCGAGACCCGCAGCCGCCTTTTCTTGAAGTATGTCGGCCTGTTCGTCGCCGTGGTTTGCGTCGCGCTCGTGATCAACGGGCTTCTCGAGGTCTGGGGTTCATATCGTGAGCACAAAGCTGCACTGATCCGCATTCAGCACGAACAGGCAGAAGCCGCGGCCACCAAAATCAGCCAATTCATCAAGGAAATCGAAAATCAGGTCGGCTGGACCACTCAGTTGCTTTGGTCCGCCGAGACCATTGAGCAGCGGCGGTTCGATGCGCTCCGTCTGTTGCGCCAGGTTCCGGCGATCACCGAACTTGCGCAGGTGGACGCCAGCGGCAAGGAGCAACTTCGGGTATCGCGGCTGGCCATGGATGTCTTGGGCAGCGGTCTCGATCTGTCAAACGAGCCCAAGTTCACGGAAGCCGTGAAAAACAAAGTCTACTACGGCCCCGTCTATTTCCGCCGCGAGTCCGAGCCCTACATGACCTTGTCGCTCGCAGGCACCCGGCGTGATGCGGGCGTCAGCATTGCGGAAGTCAATCTCAAGCTGATCTGGGACGTCGTATCCAGGATCAAGGTTGGCGAACGTGGCCAGGCCTATGTGGTGGATGCGCGCGGCCGCCTGATCGCCCACCCGGACATCAGTCTGGTCTTGCGTAACACCGATATGACCCGCCTCGCGCAGGTTCAGGCGGCGCAGCGTGGAACAGCTACGTCGGAGAACGAGATTCCAACCGCAACCGATCTGCAAGGTCGGACTGTTCTGAGCGCCTTTGCACCTGTTGCACCGCTTGGCTGGACAGTTTTTGTCGAGCTGCCGCTAGGCGAGGCCTACCAGCCATTGATGGCTTCCATTCAGCGCTCTGCCCTGGTTCTGCTTGCGGCGCTCTGTCTTGCAGCCATTGCCGGAATATTCCTTGCGCGCAGGATGGTCGTGCCGATCCAGGCCTTGCGTACCGGAGCGGCTCGAATCGGAAGCGGCGACCTGTCGCAACGGATCGAGGTTAAGACCGGCGATGAGCTCGAAGCACTCGCCGACCAGTTTAATGACATGGCGGGCCGGCTCCAGGAATCCTACACGGGGCTGGAAAACAAGGTCGAACAGCGCACGCAAGAGCTTGCGCAATCGGTCAAGGAGCTGCGCGCGCTTGGCGAAGTTACCCAGGCGGTAAATTCGACAGTCGATCTGGAAACCGTGCTGTCAACGATCGTCGCCAAAGCAGCCCAGCTTTCGAATACCGAGGCCGGAGCGATCTATGTTTTCGACGAGGTGACCGAGGAATTTCGGTTGCGCGCAACTTACGGGTTGGACTCGGGAGCAGTCGCTGAAATCCGCGACCGTCACATTCGTCTGGGCGAGACTGCGATCGGTGAGGCCGCGTTACAGCGCATGCCGATCCAAATTCCGGACCTTCAGGACGATCCTTCAAGCACGCTCGACATCATCATCCGCGCGGGCTTTCGCGCTCTCCTGATCGTGCCGCTTCTGAGCAATGACCAAATTATAGGGGCGCTCGTTGTGCGCCGCAGGCTGCCCGGCGAGTTTTCGAAAAGCGCCGTCGAACTACTGCAGACCTTTGGAGCGCAATCCGTCTTGGCGATACAAAATGCCAGGCTGTTCGAAAGTGTCGGCGCGAGGACGCGCGAACTTGCGAAATCGCTCGATGATTTGCGTACAGCACAGGATCGTCTGGTTCAGACCGAGAAGCTCGCCTCACTTGGTCAGCTTACTGCGGGCATAGCGCACGAGATCAAAAACCCGCTTAACTTCGTCAATAATTTCTCGTCCGTCTCGTCGGAACTCGTGGGCGAACTGCGCGATGCACTGAAAGGTGTAAATCTCGACAGCAAGCTGCGAACGGAGATCGATGAGATCGCCGACATGCTGCAGGGCAATCTCGAAAAGGTCGTGCAGCACGGCAAACGCGCCGACTCGATCGTCAAAAACATGCTGCTGCACTCGCGTCAGGGTTCGGGCGAGCACCGGTTCGTGGATGTCAATGCCGTTGTCGAAGAAAGTCTCAATCTCGCTTATCATGGCGCGCGCGCCGAGAAGCAAGGTTTCAACATAACGCTCGAAAAGTCATTCGATCCTGGCGCAGGCGAGGTCGACCTATTCCCGCAGGAGATCACGCGCGTGTTGCTCAACCTTATCATGAATGGCTTTTACGCGGCGACCAAACGCAAAGCCGAAGCAAACGGTGTTGACTACGAACCAACGCTCGCGGCCGCAACGAAGAGTCTCGGTGACAGCGTTGAAATCAGGATCCGCGACAACGGCACCGGGATTCCGCCGGAGGTGAAGGAAAAGATGTTCAATCCGTTCTTCACAACCAAGCCAGCCGGGGAGGGGACAGGACTAGGTTTGTCGATCAGCCACGACATCATCGTCAAGCAACACGGCGGATCCATTGAAGTCGATACCAAACCCGGTCAGTACACTGAATTTCGTATCGTTCTTCCCCGCCAAGCTGCAATCCTTGCGAACCGGGAGCGATCCGCGTGAATCCCTTCGTCAACAGATGGGTTGAATCGGCCGCATGACCGCACGAATTCTCATAGTCGATGACGAGCCGGACATGGAGGCCCTGCTTGTCCAGAAGTTTCGGCGCAAGATCAGCGAAGGCTCGGTGGAGCTTTTGTTCGCCCGCGATGGCGTCGAAGCGCTGGATTTGCTCGCATCCAACGGCTCTCTGGATATGGTGATTACCGATATCAACATGCCGCGCATGGATGGGCTGACCCTCCTGCAAAAGCTCCAGGAGACGGACGAAAGACTGTCGACCATTATTGTGTCGGCCTATGGCGACATGGCCAATATCCGGACCGCGATGAATCGCGGCGCATTCGATTTCGTGACCAAGCCGATCGATTTCCTCGATCTTGAGGCGACCATTGCAAAAACGATTCGGCACGTCGAAGATTTACGCGATGCGAGGCGCCGCCAGGCCGAAGCCGAACGAGCCTACGCTTCGCTCTCAAGATATTTTTCGCCCAATCTTGTCCAACGGCTGGCTGGCGACAACGATGCGATAGATCTTGCGGGTCAGCGCCGCGAAATTGCATCGCTCTTCACCGATATTGCGGGGTTTACCGCCCTGGTGGAGACGCTCGAGCCAAGCGTGCTTGGACCGCTTCTAAATGAGTACCTCACAGGAATGACCGATATCGTGTTTTCGCACGACGGCACGGTCGCGAAAATCGTCGGCGACGCCCTCAATGTGCTCTTTGGCGCGCCCGGCGAGCAAGAAGATCATAGCGCGCGTGCTGTGGCCTGCGCGCTTGATCTCGATGAATATGCCGTGTCATTTCAGCAAAGCTGCCGGAAAAAAGGAATCGTGCTCGGTGTCACTCGAATTGGTGCTCATGCCGGCCCGGCGATTGTAGGGAATTTCGGTGGTGGACGATTTTTCGACTACACGGCCTATGGCGATACGGTGAACGTCGCTGCGCGGCTGGAGGCTGCCAACAAATACTTTGGTACCCACGTGTGCGTTAGTTCAATTCTGGCGGAGAAAGTGAAGGATTTTTGCGGGCGGCCAATCGGCGATCTCATGTTGCGAGGCAAGAGCGAAGCAATGCGGGCATTCGAGCCGTTGCGGCGGGAGAAATTCGAAAGTGCCGCGACGAAGAGTTACCTTGAGGCATTTGCAAAACTTCAATCGGACGACGCTGCTGCGATGGCGGCATTTGCGGCGTATGTGGGGAGCCATCCTGAGGACCAGCTCGCCAGCTTTCACCTCAAGCGGCTCCTGAACGGGGAAAAGGGCACGCGAATTGCTCTGCAATAATGCGGCCTAGCCCGCCGGTGATGCGGCTTTTCTTTCCGCCGGAATTGGAGAAGATGGCGCCGCATCCACATTGGAATCCATCGAAATGAATCTCCTTGTTCTTGCCGGTGACGGTATCGGTCCCGAAATTACCGCCGCCACGCTTTCTGTATTGCGTGTCGCTTCCGAGCACTTTGGGCTCGGACTTCGAATCGAAGAAGCGCCTGTCGGGCATGCCGGCCTCCACGCGCTGGGAAGTACCATCCATGCCGACATCGTCGAAAAAGCGCGCAAGGCCGACGGGGTCGTCCTTGGCCCAACATCGACTTTTGAGTTCAAGGATCCGGCCCGCGGCGAAATCAACCCGTCGATGATGCTCAGAAAGAGTCTTGATTTGTTCGCCAATATTCGCCCGGCGCGAACTTATCCTGGGTTCCATTTGCGCTGTGGCGCGTTCGATCTCGTTGTCGCGCGCGAGAATACCGAAGGGTTCTACGCCGACCGCAATATGGAGGCGGGGAGCGGCGAGATGCTGGTTACGAAGGACGTTGCCGTTTCAATGCGGCGAATAACGCGCGGCTGCAGCGAGCGCATTGCGCGTGCGGCATTTGAATTGGCGATGACCCGCCGCAAACATGTCACGATTGTGCACAAAGCCAATGTGCTGAAAGTCACGGACGGATTGTTCATGGAAGCGTGCCGGGACATTGGTAAGGAGTTTCCGGCAGTTACCATCGATGACGTGATCGTCGATGCTATGATGGCGCACGTTGTGCGCAATCCGCAGCGTTTCGACGTAATCGTTACGTCCAACATGTACGGCGATATCCTGTCCGATCTGACGGCCGAATTGTCGGGTAGTCTCGGGATGGCTGCGTCTCTTAACGCCGGTACCGATCACGGAATGGCTCAGGCTGCCCACGGCTCGGCGCCAGATATCGCGGGCAAGAACGTTGCCAATCCGCTTTCACTCATTGTGTCGGCGGCCATGCTGCTCGCCTGGCACGGCCGCCGCAGCAAGACCAAATCGTTTGAGGCTGCCGCCGGCGCCATCGAGAAGGCGGTCGAGGCGGCGATTGCGGCAAGAGAGTCGACTGCTGATGTCGGCGGGCGTCTGGGTACGCGTGAAACCGGTAATGCGGTTGCCGCGCGGCTGCGCGCGTGACAGCCGGAATGCGCTGCGACAGTCACGTTCATATCGTTGGTCCGGCGGATCGTTACCCGCAGGTCGCCGAGCGGACCTATCTTGCAGATGTCGCGACCATGAAACAGCTCGAGCGGGTATCGGCTTCGCGCGCCATCAGGCGGTTTGTCATCGTGCAGCCGAGCTTTTACGGAACTGACAACAGCATGTTGCTGGAAGGCCTCGACGCCCTGGCTGGTAGAGGGCGGGGTGTTGTGGTCATCAATCCCGGCACGACATCTGCGAGAACTTTGTCCGGCATGGCGTCGCAGGGCGTGCGCGGCCTGCGTCTCAATCTCTACAGCCCGCTTCGCGAAAAGGCGTCGCTCGCGGCCCGCTTTGAAGCAGTCGAGGGACACGCGCGCGATCTGAACTGGCACATTGAAGTCATCGCGCCGATCAAGCTGCTGTCGGAAAATGCGCCGCTGTTGCGGAACTCGCGCGTGCCGGTGGTGATCGATCACTACGGGCTTTATGCGAGCACCAAACCGGATCAGCCAGACGGCATGTCGCTGCTTGATCTGCTCGCGCGGTCTCACGTCTGGATAAAGCTGTCGGCACCATACCGTGTGAGTGCGGACCCGCTCGCAACCCGGGCTGATCCGGCCTGGGTCCGAGCCATTCTGAAGGTCGCGCCCGATCGGTGCGTGTGGGGGAGCGATTGGCCGCACACGCCGGCGCATGAGGAGCACATGGGCAGCGCCGTCATTTCCCCTTATCGCAGTCTTCGCTACGAAAAGCTGGTCGACGAGTTTATGGCCGCGACTGGCTCCGCGGAATTGGCCGAGCAAATTCTGTCGGATAACCCGGCCCGGCTTTACGATTTTTAGGTTTCCCGTAAAAGACGAGAGATCGTAGTAAACACGCGAAGATTGTATGGAACACTAAACCAGCGGTGGGCCACACCTAAAATTCACGTAAACAGCAAGATTTCGTTGGTTGCCTTTTTCGCGAAGGTAGTATTGTACGACGAGTGCCGCCGCGCAGCGTCTGGGGGAAAACAAAAAATGCTACGGGCGGTTAGGGGTTTAGGGGGGTGGGACCATTGCTTGATGGTCACCGGAACGATTTGCCCAGCTTAAGGGCGGGCGAAGTGCGTGGCGCGCCGGGCATCCGGCTGGTGCGGCGATGACTCGTCAATTCACACCAGCGACCGGCGCCCCAGTGCGTGCGATCGCCCACGATCAGGCCGACGCAACGTCTCTGACGATTCCGGATGCAAGCCTGCTGTTCTCGGCTGAGTTCAAGCGATCAGGATCGGATCTTGTCCTGGTCGGATCCAACGGCCAGAAATTCATCGTCTTTGACTATTTCCAATTTGAAAAGCGCCCCGATCTGGTTGCGGGCGACGGCGCGGTGCTTTCTGCAAAAGTCGTCGAGTCGCTCGCGGTGTCGAACACACCGACCCAGTACGCGCAGGCGGCCACGCCTAGCCCGTCTGCCCAGGTCATCGGCAAGGTTGAAAAAGTTACCGGTTCGGTGACTGCCATTCGTAACGGTGTCGCCGTGACGCTCAACGTCGGCGATGCTCTGAACAAGACGGACATTGTTCAGACCGGAAGTAATTCCAACGTCGGAATTAGTCTGCTTGACGGGACGGCTCTCAATCTGTCCGCAAACACACGGATGGCGCTCAATGAATTTATTTTTGACGTCAACGCCAGCACAGGAAATGCCGGTCATCTGACGCTGGTTCAGGGCGCTTTTGCATTCGTCTCCGGTTTGGTTGCATCGACCGGCGGCCTGAATATCGAAACCCCCGTCGCAAATATCGGAATCCGTGGCACGGTCGGTGGCGCGACGTGTACGTCTGCGGGACGGTGCGAATACTCCGCGGGTCAGGAGATCACCGGTCCGAAGACCGGT
>DASSSM010000540.1:0-4944 GCA_035708425.1 Pseudolabrys sp. | reverse complement strand
GCTCGGATGCCTTCTTCCACTCGGCGACCTGTGCGGCGCTCGGCTCGTAGACTTCGTGGCCGGCTTCGGCCTTTATCTTCGCAATGCCGGCATGCTCGAAATCCGCCCACGGCGCCGCCACTTTCAGTGCCCATTGCGGCGTGCAGTGGTTGTCGATGACTTTTTTCTGGGCCGCGGACATCTCATTGTACTTCGCCTTGTTGAACACGAAAGCAAACGTCGTGACATAAAGCGGCATGTCGAGGTGATACTTGGTCACCTTGTCGATGCCGAACAATGGCACCGAACCCCAGGGAAACGTCACCGCATCCGCGACACCTTTCTCGAGAATGTCGCGGACTTCCGGCGCGGCCGCCTGCACGTTGGTGCCGCCGAGCATGGTGACAAAGGTCGCCATGGTCGCATGCGCCGGGCGGACCTTCATGCCCTTGATGTCGCCGGGAACCAGGATCTTCTTTGAACGCGAATGGAACGCGCCGGGATCGTGCACGAAGGCGAGACAGAACTTGACGTCCTTCATCTCCTTGTCTGCGTATTTGCGATACCAGGCATCGAGCGCCTGCGTGCCGCCCTTGGCGTTCGTCATGAGAAATGGCAGTTCGCCGGCGCCGATGATCGGGAAGCGACCGGGCTGATAGCCGGGATTGATGTAGGTGAGATCGGCGATGCCGTCGCGCGCCATGTCGTAATGGTCGAACGCTTTGCCGAGTTGCTGAGCCGGGTAAATCTTGTATTTGATGGTACCGCCGGAATCTTTCTCGACCGAGGCGCCCCATTCTTCCAGCGCCTTCTGCAGCGGATGCGATGGCGGCACCCAATGCGATAACTTGAGTTCAAAAGTTTTGTCTTGTGCGAACGCGCCGGTCGCGCCGCAAATCAGCAGGGCGGCAGCGTAGACACATCCGGCGAAACGGAGTTTCATGGGTTCCTCCCTTGAGGGGTTGGGTGTTGGTTAAGTCGCCAACTTTTTGCAATATTCAGCCGGATGCCAGCGACGTTGTAAAGCGTATAGTTTGACGCCCAACTAAATGCTGGCCGTTGAGAGGATTGACGTGGTGCACGGAACGAACGGCTCGAGCCGCACAAACGGCACAGGCGGGCGCCGGCGCGGCAGAAACGGTGAAGCTATTGGCTTATCGGTCAATTTTGGTCCGCTTGCGCACTGGGTCGGCTTCAATCTGCGCATGGCGCAGGAAGCTGCGTTTCAGGCGTTCTCCCACCTTTCGCAGGAGATCGGCGAAAGCCCGGGCCGGTTCGCCACTCTGACATTGATCGCGCGCAATCCCGGCATCAGCCAAACGGAGCTGTCGCTTGCCAATGGCCGCGACAAATCCAGTCTTACGCCCGTCGTCGAGGATCTGGTGAAGCGCGGGCTGGTCGAGCGCAAGCGCATGGACAACGACCGGCGTACATACCGGCTAAATCTTACATCCTCCGGAAAGAGGGTGCTCACGATGTTGACGCGTTGCGCACGGCGGCATGAGCGCAATCTCGACCGGGTTATCGGCGAACGGGACCGCAAGCGGTTTATTCAGATTCTGAAGAAAATTGCGGCGGAGCTCGGCTAGGTTTCGCCGGAGATCATCCCTGGAACTTGTCCAGCACGGCGGCTGGGACCGGATGCGACTTGAACCGGCCGCTCCCATCGCGGATCACCCACACGCGCTTTTCCGAGCACTCGACGCAGGTTTCGCCGTTCAGGCTCAGCTGGTGCTCCACGTCGAAGCTGGAATGGCCGAATGAGATGGTGCTCTTGACCGTCACGTCATCCCCGAAGCGCGTCGGCCTCAGGAACCGCGCCCGTGTGCGCACGAGCGGGAAGCCGCCGAATTCGAGATCCCTGAGCATTTCGAATTTGGTCATTCCGAGCCTGCGCTCGAACAGCAGCGCGGTCGATGCATCGAAGATCTCGAAGTAGCGCGGGTAGAAGATGATTCCGGCGGGATCGCAGTCGCCCCATTCGATTCGCACCGTGCGAGTATTGCTGGATGCCGTCACCGTGACCTCAACGTGGCGCCATGCGCAGTGCGCCGTCGAGGCGGATCACCTCGCCGTTAAGATAGGCGTTGTGGATGCAGTGGAGCACGAGTGCCGCGAACTCACGGGGCTCACCCAAGCGCTTGGGGAACGGTACGGCGGCACCAAGTGAATCCTGCGCCTCCTGGGGAAGCGCGCGCAGCATCGGGGTAGCGAAGATTCCGGGTGCGATGGCGAGCACGCGAATGCCGAATTGCGCGAATTCGCGCGCCGCCGGCAGCGTCAGTGCCGCAACGCCGCCTTTGGACGACGAATAGGCCGACTGGCCGATCTGCCCCTCGAACGCCGCGACTGACGCCGTGGAAACGATGACGCCGCGCTCGCCGCCCGGCAGCGGCTCGGTGCCCTGCATGGCGGCGGCGACAAGCCGCATCATGTTGAAAGTACCGATCAGGTTGATGCGAATGACACGCTCATAGTCGGCGAGCGGCATCGGTCCATCGCGGCCGACGATGCGTTTGGCGGGACCGACGCCCGCGCAATTGACCAGGATGCGGGCCGGGCCGTGCGCGGCCGCGGCTTTCTTGACGGCCGCTTCGCCGCTGGTGCTGTCGGCAACATCGCAGGCGACGGCAACGCCTTTGACGTCCGCAGCCAGATCCGCGGCCGCTTTCTCGTTGACGTCGACGATCGCAACTTTCGCGCCGGCCGCGGCCAGTGCGCGCGCCGTCGCGGCGCCTAACCCCGACGCACCGCCGGTCACGATTGCAGCCTGTCCCTTGATCTCCATCAGCGGCCTTCCTCAGTGGTGATCACGCGAGAGGATAGAGGCGTTCCATAAAGCTCGTCCACCAGTGGAGCACGATTTCGCAAGACGGCGCGTTGGTTGATCGAACCCTTGTCCGTCATTTCACCTTTGTCCATGGACGGCAGTTCGGCCATCAGAATCGCGCGTGCAATGCGTGTCGATGATCCCTGGCTGAGGGCGGCCAGCTTTTTCAGCAGCTCGGCGAATTTCTGGCGGACGCCCGGCGCGCCGACGATGTCGGATGCGGACGCGTCGGGACCGAGGCCGCCAAGTTTCCGGCAGGCCTCGATGTCGGGGAACACAAGTGCAGCGATGAAATCGCGATCGGCGCCGGCAAAGACCACGTCCCGGACGTAGGGTGCAAAGTGATCGATGAAGCGCGCGCGCAGCGGTCCGACGCTGACCCATGTGCCCGTGGAAAGCTTGAAATCCTCGGCGATCCGGCCGTCGAACAGCAGTCCTTTGCCCGGATCGTTCGGGTCAACGAATTTCAGCGCGTCGCCGATCTTGTAGAAGCCCTCTTCATCGAACGCATCGCGCGTCAAATCGTGCTGTCGCCAGTATCCGGGCGTGATGTGTGGGCCGCGCAGGCGCGCTTCCAGCTTCCCCTCATTTGGCACCAGCTTGAGCTCAACGCCCGGTGTCGGCACCCCTATGTTGCCGGGCCGGTCGAAATCCCAGGAGCAGGCAAGCGCAAGCGGCGAGGTTTCCGTCGAGCCGAGCGAGGACAGAAAAATAATGCGCTCGCCGGTCGTCTCGACCGCGAGCTGCGTGAGCTCGTCCCACGTCGTCTGGTTCAGGCCGGCGCCGGCGTAGAAGAGGACCTTTAACCGACTGAAGAAATTGCGGCGCAGGGCCTCATCGGCACGAAAGTGAGGGACCAACGCCTCATAGCCCTTCGGGACATTGAAGTAGATGGTGGGAGCGATTTCGCGCAAATTCCGCACAGTCTTCGGCACGCCCGGTGGCGTCGGATTGCCGTCGTCGATGTAGAGGGAACCGCCACACGTCAGCACCATATTGAAGTTGTGGTTGCTCCCGAAGGTGTGACTCCATGGGAGCCAGTCGACCACGACCGGCGGCTCGTCTGTGACGAAGGCGAAGCCGGAGGCGAGCATCGCCTGGTTCGAGCACAGCATGCGATGCGTGTTGATGACGGCCTTGGGGCTCCCGGTCGAGCCCGACGTGAACAGGAACTTGACGATCGTATCGGGTGTAACGGCCTCATGTGCCGCCGCAACCCCCGCGTCGTCCTGAGCGCCAAGAAGATCGGAGAACAGTGTTGTCTTTCTGTCGGCCAGCGGATTGCGCGCGACGACCAGCTCGATTTCGTCCGGGACCGTTGCATGAAGTGCGCGCGCAAAGGGTGCTCCGTCGTTCACGAAGACGAGCCCAGGCGTCAGCAATTCAATGATCATTCGTAGCTTCCCGAAGTCGCTCGACATGAGCGAATAGGCGGGTGAGATCGGTGCGTAGGGGATGCCGACATATGTGGCTGCGAGGCCGAGCAGCGCGTGCTCGATATCGTTGCCGGACAGCACAACGATGGGTTTGTCGGGAGACAGCCCGCGCCGCAGCAGCGCGGCGCCAATCCGGCGCACATCCGACAGAACCTGCGCATAGCTGAGCTTGCGCCATTCTCCCTGGGAGTCGCGCTGCGCCAGGAACACGCGGTCAGGCGCAGTCCTGGCCCAATGCTCGAGCGCGTCACTAAGCTTTCGATGGTATTTGCCAAGCGGTTGCGCCGCGCGGATATGAATGGCGCCATCGGCGCGTGTCTCAAGGACGACATCGAGCTTGCCGAGCCGGACCGGTCGCAATGGCGCGGTAGCGGAAGTCGTGACGTCTGATACTGCGCTCGACATCGGCGTTTGTTGTCCCAGCTAGCTGCGCGTGGTCTTCGGCGCGCGCTTCTCAAGAAAATCCTTCAGGCGTGCTTTTGCCTCTGGATCCGCCTGTGCAATCGCCGCCATAAGCGCCTCAACCGCGTATCCGCTCTGAGGATTCATTTCGGCAATGCGCGGCAGCGCATGCATTATGGCAAAATTTGTGAGTGGCGCATTGCCGGCAATGCGTTGCGCGAGTTCGAGGCCTTTTGCGAAACCTTTGCCTGGCTCCACCATGTAGGTCGTCAAGCCAATGCTCTGGCCCTCCTCGGC
>DASSSM010000539.1:0-2063 GCA_035708425.1 Pseudolabrys sp. | reverse complement strand
TCGTCCAACAAGCCGGAGCTGGTGGTCGTTGTCGAAAGCCCGGTGTCCGAGCAGCGCATGCGCGACATGTTCAAGGCGGTCGACGGGGTATTGCGCACGCATCCGGAAGTCGGCGCATATAACCAGACGATTTGAGCGTCGTTGCCGCTTTCGCCGGGGCGGACCCTCTGCGACACTGAGCCATGCGCATTGCCATCCTCGGTGCGGGTCCCGCCGGCCTCTATCTTGCCTATCTGATCAAGCGGCGGCAGCCCGACGCCGACGTCAGCGTGTTCGAGCAGAACGCCGCCAACGCCACCTTCGGTTTTGGCGTCGTATTTTCGGACAAGGCGCTGGACTTTCTGCGCGAGGACGATCCGCAGACCCACGCGGCCATCGCGCCGCACATGGAATCATGGAACGACATCACGCTCGTACATCGCGGTGAGCGCGTGGTGATCGATGGTGTCGGCTTTGCGGCTATCGGCCGGCTGAAGCTACTGCAGTTGTTGCAGGCGAGGGTGGCCTCGGTAGGGGTTGAGCCGGTCTATCGGCGCGCAGTCAAAAGCCTCGATGATCTGGGCGAAGCCGATCTCATTGTCGGCGCCGACGGCGTCAATTCATTGGTGCGCCGCAGCCATGCGAGCGAACTGAGGTCGACAGTTCGCCTGATGACAAACCGCTTCGCCTGGTTTGGCACCACCAAGCGTTTCGAGACATTGACGCAGACGTTCATCGAGACCGAGCTCGGATGCTTTAACGCGCACCACTACAGATACGCGCCGGACCTGAGCACGTTCATCGTTGAAGTCGATGAGTCCACATTCTCGCGCGCCGGTCTTGCGCGATTGGAAGAGGCCGAAGGCAGACGTCTTTGTGAAAAAGTTTTTGCGACCACCCTCGATGGTCATTCATTGATTTCGAACAACTCGATCTGGCGGCAATTCCCAATCGTCCATAACAAAAAATGGTCTGCTCGCAATTGCGTGCTTATCGGGGACGCGTTGCATACCGCACATTTCTCTATTGGTTCCGGGACCAGGCTCGCGATGGAGGATGCGATTGCGCTTGATAAGGCGTTGGCCGTCAGCGCGACCAACATCCCCGCTGCATTGCAGGGCTTTGAAGCCGCACGACGGCCCATCCTCGAAAAGCTGGTCGCCGGAGCCAACGGAAGCGCGACCTGGTACGAGCGATTTGCGGAGCACATGCAACTTGCGCCGGTCGATTTCGCCATGAGTTATATTACGCGCTCCGGCCGCATCGATCTTGGCCGCCTACGCAAGCTTTCGCCGCGCTTTGTTGAGCGTTTCGAGCAAGCAGTTCCCGGCGAACCACCGCAGGTTAACAATTAATAAAAGCTTGCGACCCTATAAGGTCGGACCTTGGGGGCGGGTCGGGCCTTGGATTTTCTTTCCGCACAGAACCTCCAGACATATGCCTTGGCAGCCATCGTCGGTCTAGCCGCGATGGCAGCCGCAATGTTTTGGCGCCGGTGGCGAAACGGCGGCGGGGGCGACGGCGCACTGCTGTCAATGGTTCTAAACAATATGACGCAAGGTGTCGTTCTGTTCGACGCGCACGAGCGCGTTCTTGTCGTCAATGGTCGCTACGTCGAAATGTACGGATTGTCGCCGGGAGTCGTGAAGCCCGGCTGCACGCTTATGGAATTGATCCAAAATCGCATCACGACCGGAAGCCTCAATATCGATCCCGAAAAATATCGTGCGGAGATCATGACGGCCGTGCGTGAGGGCGCGGTGATGAACCGAATCGTCGAGACGCCCGATGGGCGCGCCGTTCTCGTGGTCAACCGGCCGATCAAGAACGGCCAGTACTGGATCGGAACGCACGACGACATCACCGAACGCATTCAGGCCGAGAGAAAGAGCGCCGCACTGTCGGAGCAGGAACGCCGCCGTGTGACGATCGAAACCGAGATCCGCGCCTTCCGCGAGAGCGTTGCCGCCGTGCTGCGCACCGTTTCCGAAAGTACCGCCGCGCTGAATTCGATTGCCGGTGCGCTGTCGAATTCGTCCGGCTTCACATCGGACCGGGCTGCCAGTGCGGTACAGACGACGAAT
>DASSSM010000538.1:0-6386 GCA_035708425.1 Pseudolabrys sp. | reverse complement strand
CGACTATGGACCGGGTATTTCGCCCGAGCATCGTCCGCGGCTGACCGAGCGATATTACCGGGTGGATGTCGCCGATAGCCGCGCGCAGGGCGGCACCGGATTAGGTCTCGCGTTGGTCAAACATGTCCTCAACCGGCATGGCGGCCGTCTCACCATCGAGAGCACGCCAGGAGCGGGTGCGACTTTCACAATGCATGTTCCCCTGCGCGCGAGCGAAACATCCGGCGAATCCTAGTCAATTCATTGACTTGCAGTGTCATTCAAGTGTCATCGAAGCTTTATAGAACAGTGACATGCGACGCCTATGGCTGACCGCGACCTCGGATCACTCTTTAACGTCGTCGTGGAGCGCGTCTTTTAAAGCAACAGCGGCTGCCCGAGCGATCGGGCACAAGGACTGGGGTGACGGATCGTTTTGGTCCGCGCGTGTCTTTGGCCGCAAACATGGAGAGAACCCGTGAAACACTGGACCGCATTCGCAGCTGCCGGCTTCATCGCTGCCGCCGCGTTCGTTCCGGCCAACGCCGCCGATATTTCCGGCGCTGGCGCTACTTTTCCCTATCCGATCTACGCCAAGTGGGCCGACGCCTACAAAAAGGAAACCGGTAATGGGCTGAACTATCAGTCGATCGGTTCCGGCGGCGGCATCAAGCAGATCAAGGCCAAGACCGTAACTTTTGGCGCAAGCGACGCGCCGCTTTCGGGCAAGGAGCTCGACGAAGTCGGCCTCGCCCAGTTCCCGATGGTGATGGGCGGCATCGTGCCGGTCGTGAACCTCGAAGGCATCAAGCCGGGCGAGCTCACGATCGATGGCCCGACGCTCGCCAAGATTTTTCTCGGTGAGATCAAGAGCTGGGATGACCCGGCAATCCAGAAACTAAACCCGAAGGCCACACTGCCGAAGCAGGCAATCGCGGTCGTGCATCGTTCGGATGGCTCAGGCACCACGTACAACTTCGCCTACTACCTGGCGGAGGTGAGCGCGGACTGGAAGTCGAAGGTCGGCTTCAACACGTCGGTGCAGTGGCCGGTCGGTATCGGCGCCAAGGGTAACGAAGGCGTCGCCAACAACGTCGCCCAGACCAAAGGCTCGGTCGGCTACGTCGAGTACGCCTACGCCCTGCAGAACAAGCTCACTTACACCAACATGATCAACAAGGCCGGTAAGACGGTGACCCCGACCTCTGAAGCGTTCCAGGCCGCGGCGGCCAACGCCGATTGGAAGTCGAAGCCTGGATACGGCGTGCTGCTCGCCAACCAGCCCGGCGACAAGTCGTGGCCGATGACGGCACCCACGTGGATCCTGGTCTACAAGAAGCCGGTCGATGCGGCCGCTACCGGCGAGGCGCTCAAGTTCTTCGCCTGGGCCTACAAGAAGGGCGGGAAGATGGCCGAAGACCTCCACTACGTCCCGATGCCGGCCAATGTGGTCAATGACATCGAGCAGTACTGGAAGAGCGAGATCAAGGACGCGACCGGCAAGCCCGTGTTCGCAATGACCAACTGATCTCAGCGTCAATGGGAAAGGGCGCCATTACGGCGCCCTTTCCTTGTCCACCGCCGCCCGCAGGCGGCTTGTGTTGCGGCCGGGAGGTCGCTTGAGTGGTTCTCCGCGACGGGCGAAGCGCCCAAGGAGAGCCGGATGCAATCGACCGGGAGGCGACCCGTGGTTGATGTGGCTTTGCAGGGTTCAGGCATCTCGATTGCCGGGCAGGTTGACCGCGGCAAGGTTCTGCAGCGCCTGCGGCTGGGTGACATCGCGTTCCGCCATATCACCCGGGCTGCCGCGGTCGCCGTTCTTGTCATCCTTGGCGGTATCATCATCTCGCTGGTTTGGGGGTCGTTGCCGGCGCTGCGCGCCTTCGGTGTGAGCTTTCTTTACCAGGAGGTCTGGAACCCGGTTACCGAGAAATTTGGCGCCATTGCACCAATCTATGGCACGGTAGTGACCTCATTTATCGCCATGCTGATCGCCGTGCCGGTCGGCCTGTTCATCGCGTTGTTCCTCACCGAATTGTGCCCGATGTGGCTGCGGCGTCCGATCGGCATCGCCATCGAGCTGCTCGCCGGCATTCCCAGCATCATCTACGGCATCTGGGGCCTGTTCGTATTCGCGCCGTTCCTGCAGCAATATGTCCAACCGTTCCTGATCACAGTATTCGGCCCAATACCGGTGCTGTCGACTTTGTTCGAGGGGCCACCCTATGGCATCGGCATTTTCACGGCCGGCCTGATCCTTGCAATCATGGTGCTACCCTTCATCACATCGATTTCGAGGGATGTGTTCGAGGCAGTGCCGCCGGTGCTCAAGGAGGCGGCCTACGGGCTCGGCTGTACGACCTGGGAAGTCGCGCGCTACGTAGTATTGCCCTACACGCGCGTCGGCGTGATCGGCGGCGTCATGCTCGGCCTGGGCCGCGCGCTTGGAGAAACCATGGCGGTCACTTTCGTGATCGGCAATGCGCACCGTATTTCCGGCTCACTGCTTGCGCCCGGCACCACCATTTCCGCAACCATCGCCAATGAATTCACCGAGGCTGTCGGCGATCTCTATACGTCGGCATTGATCGCGCTCGGCCTGATCCTGTTCGTCATTACCTTCGTCGTGCTTTCTATTGCCAGGCTGTTGTTGATGCGGCTGAACGCACGGGTCGGGGTCTGATCATGGATTCGTCGCTCTCTCCGCTTTATGCCAGACGCCGGCGCCGCAACGTCATGACCATGGGGCTCGCCTATGCCGCGACCGGCTTCGGCCTCTCCTGGCTGGTGCTGATCCTTGGTGTGCTGCTGTGGGAAGGCTTCAGCGGGCTGTCGCTTGCGGTGTTCACCGAAATGACCCCGCCGCCCGGTGCCGCCGGCGGCCTACTCAACCCGATTATGGGCAGCCTGGTGATGACCGCGATTGCGGTGCTCATTGGTACGCCACTTGGCATCCTCGCCGGGACCTACATGGCCGAATATGGGCGCTACGACAAACTCACAAGCGTGGTGCGCTTCATCAATGACATCCTGCTCAGCGCGCCCTCGATTGTGGTCGGTCTGTTCGTCTACGAGATCATGGTTGCTCAAATGGGCCACTTTTCGGGCTGGGCCGGTGCGGTGTCCCTCGCGGTGATCGTGGTGCCGGTGGTGGTGCGCACCACCGAGGACATGCTCACCCTGGTGCCCGACACGCTGCGCGAAGCCGCCGCATCGATCGGATTACCGCGCGCGTTGATGATCCAGAAAGTCGCCTATCGCGCCGCGCGCGCCGGTATGATCACCGGCGTGCTTCTTGCCGTTGCGCGGATTTCGGGTGAAACCGCGCCGCTTTTGTTCACCGCACTTAACAACCAGTTCTGGAGTCTCAATTTGAATGCGCCGGTGGCGAGCCTGCCGGTCGTCATATTCCAGTTCGCGCTCAGTCCCTACAACGACTGGCAGAAACTCGCCTGGACCGGCGCGCTAATTATTACCCTGGCGGTTCTTGCACTCAGCATCATCGCCCGTCTCCTTGCGGCACAGAGAAAAATGACATGAGCGTAGCAGCCATTACAGTTCCCACCGTCTCCCATACGGTGGCAAGTGCTGAGGATCTCGCGGAGAAAATCTCCATCCGCAACCTTGATTTCTTTTACGGCGATAATCGAGCGCTGAAGGATATCAACGTGTCGCTCTACCAGGGCAAGGTTACGGCCTTCATTGGTCCATCCGGCTGCGGCAAGTCCACGCTGCTGCGCGTTCTCAACCGCATGTATGATCTCTATCCGAACCAGCGCGCTAGCGGCCATGTGACGCTCGACAACGAGGACATTCTGTCGCCGTCGCAGGATCTCAATTTGCTGCGCGCCAAGGTCGGCATGGTGTTCCAGAAGCCCACGCCGTTCCCGATGACGATCTTCGAGAACATCGCCTTCGGCATACGTCTGTACGAGCGGCTGCCCAAGTCAGAACTGGAAAACCGGGTGAGACAGGCGCTGGAGCGCGCAGCACTCTGGGAAGAAGTAAAGGATAAACTCGGCGCCAACGGGCTTTCGCTCTCCGGCGGCCAGCAGCAGCGCCTCTGCATTGCCCGCACCGTCGCGGTACGGCCGGAGGTGATCCTGTTCGACGAGCCGTGCTCGGCCCTTGATCCGATCTCGACCGCCAAAATCGAGGAGCTCATCGACGAACTGAAGGACGATTACACCATCGTGATCGTCACCCACAATATGCAGCAGGCCGCACGCGTGTCCGATTTCACCGCGTTCATGTATCTCGGCGAACTGGTCGAATTCGGGGAAACCACCCGCATCTTCACGTCGCCGAACGACCGTCGTACGCAAGACTACATCACAGGCCGCTTCGGCTAGTGACTGACTGAAAGATGACCCCCATGACCGACCATACCGCAAAGGCCTTCGACACCGACCTGCAGGATCTCGCACGCATGGTAGCGGAAATGGGTGGCCTTGCCGAAAAGCAGGTGGCGGACTCGGTGGATGCCCTTGCGAAACGCGATACAACCCTGGCGCAACGGGTCACCGCGGCGGATGCCAGCATTGACACCTTGCAGCGCGAGATCGTAGAAAAGGCGGTGCTTACGATCGCACGCCGTCAACCGATGGCCGTCGATCTGCGCGAGGTTGTCGGTGCGCTGCGGCTCGCCAACGATCTCGAGCGCATTGGCGACCTTGCCAAAAACATTGCCAAGCGCGTGATGGCGCTGAATGCGGAATTTCCGCCACCCAAGCTGATCCGTGGCGTCGAGCATATGACCGACCTTGTGCTTCAGCAGATGAAGCTTGTACTCGATTCCTATGGTCGGCGCGATGTCAGCAAGGCGATGGCGGTCTGGCGCGGCGACGAGGAGATCGACGCAGTCTGCACCTCAGTTTTCCGCGAGTTGCTGACCTACATGATGGAAGATCCGCGCAATATCACCTTCTGTATTCACCTGATGTTCTGCGCCAAGAACATCGAGCGCATGGGTGATCACGCCACTAACATCGCTGAAACGGTGCACTACATTATCGAAGGTCATCCGATCGCCGATCAGCGCCCGAAAGGCGACACGACCACGATTGCCGCGCTACGTACGGCAGGCGAGAGATAGCAGGACAGCGCATGATCCTGAAAAGTGGGAACCGGTTTCCCGCCTTCGCGAAGCCCGCTTCGGCGGGCGAAGCAAGGTCGGAACAGGTCATACGCCAGGGATAAACAGATGAGCGCGCGTATTCTTATTGTCGAAGACGAGGAGCCGCTCACAATGCTGCTCCGCTACAACCTCGAAGCCGAAGGCTATGAGGTCGAGACGTCCGCCCGCGGCGACGAGGCCGACACGCGGCTGAAGGAGACGACGCCTGATCTGATCGTGCTCGATTGGATGTTGCCGGGCCTTTCCGGCATCGAATTGTGCCGCCGCCTGCGCGCGCGTCCGGAGACGCGCCAACTGCCCATCATCATGCTCACCGCGCGTGGCGAGGAAAGCGAGAAGGTCCGCGGGCTTGCGACCGGCGCCGACGACTACATCGTGAAGCCGTTCTCCGTCCCCGAATTGCTCGCGCGCGTGCGTGCGCTGTTACGGCGCGCCAATCCCGAGCGTGTCGCCAGCGTGCTCAACATCGGCGACATCGAGCTCGACCGCGAAAAAAAACGGGTATCACGTAACGGCCGCGCGGTCGATCTCGGCCCGACCGAATACCGCCTGCTGGAATTCCTGATGGAGCGGCCCGGTCGTGTATTCTCGCGCGAGCAATTGCTCGACGGCGTCTGGGGATCCGACATCTATATCGACGAACGTACCGTCGATGTGCATGTCGGCCGGCTGCGCAAGGCGATCAACCGCGGCCAGACAACCGATCCGATCCGCACCGTCCGCGGAGCTGGTTACGCGCTCGACGATCGCTTTGGCCGCATGAGTTGACGACGGCCAGCTCGGTTAATTTCAGTTCCGGAACGACCGCTTGTCCCGACGGCGATCGGTGAGCGGCTGATAGGCGACGCGGCAGTGATAGGAGCAGTACGGCAAATCGTTCACGGTATCGCCGCCGCAGAAAAAGAACTCGGAGCTGCCCGGGTCGCCGACCGGCCAGTGGCACGTCTTCTCGTTCAGCTGGAGCAAGGTCTTGCGCTGCTCGACCGGAATTTCGATCAGCTCCGGTTCCGGCTCAGCCTCGTAGTCATAGGCGAGTGCTGTGTTGCCGCGCATCGATGCGCGCGGGACCCGCATCATATGTCCCGAGGAGCGCGGCTTGCGCGGGCGCGGGGCGGTCGACGACGGGCTCTTGGCCCGGCCGGAAAGCCCGAGCCGGTGGACCTTGCCGATGACGGCATTACGGGTGATGCCGCCGAGTTCGGCCGCGATTTGGCTGGCGGACAGGCCGTCCGCCCATAACTTCTTCAGGAGCTCGACCCGCTCGTCCGTC
>DASSSM010000537.1:0-5142 GCA_035708425.1 Pseudolabrys sp. | reverse complement strand
GGTCTGCCCCCCAACCTGGCTCATGTTGCATCGGGTTGCCGTTTCGCGCCGCGCTGTCCCTATCGTATTGCGGTTTGCGACCAGGAACCGCCACTGTTTCCCACGGACACCGGCAGCCTTTCACGCTGTCACCGGCACCAGGAGATCGCCGCCGGCAAGATCACGTGGGCGGCGGCCGGCGGCGGCGCGACGGCCGTAACTGCCAAAAGCGTGGTGCCGGTGCTGTCAGTCCGGAACCTGACGAAGTATTTCTCGGTCAGCGGCGGCTTGCGCGGCACTGGCGGCACCGTGCGCGCGGTACAAGACGTGTCGTTTGATATCTATCCCGGCGAGACGCTCGGGCTCGTGGGAGAATCCGGGTGTGGCAAGACCACGATCGGCCGGCTGATCCTGCGGCTGGAGGAACCGACCGCCGGAGAGATTCACTTCGAAGGCGTAAACCTGTCGACAGCCTCCCCCGCCCAATTGAAAGCAATGCGCCGCAAGGTACAGGTGATTTTCCAGGATCCCTACAGCTCGCTCAACCCGCGAATGACCGTTGGCCAGATCATCGGCGAACCGCTGCATGTCTACAAAATCGTCGACGGCCGCAAGCAAGTTGAGGCGCGCGTGACCGAACTACTGGAGAATGTCGGATTGCGCCGCGACATGGCCGAGCGCTATCCGCATCAACTGTCCGGCGGCCAGCGCCAGCGCGTGGGCATCGCGCGCGCCCTGGCCATGGAGCCGTCATTCATCGTTTGCGACGAGGCCGTATCGGCGCTCGACGTGTCGATCCAAGGTCAGATCATCAATCTGCTCGAAGAATTGCAGCGCAAATTCCAGCTCGCCTACCTGTTCATCGCCCATGACCTGGCGGTGGTCCGCTATATCTCGGCCCGAGTGGTCGTGATGTATTTCGGCCGGATTATGGAGGTGGCGGATCGCGATGCAATCTATGGGGAATCTCTGCACCCCTATACCAAAGTGTTATTGGATGCGGCACCGGTCCCCGATCCGACCGTTGAGAAAGCGCGCGAGCCACGGCTCATTAAGGGAGAACTCCCGAGTCATCTGGCGTCGCCGACCGGATGCGTCTTTAATACGCGCTGTCCGCTGGCAACGCAGGAATGCCGCGAGGTCATTCCGCAGCTCGAGGAGAAGAAACCGGGGCACTTTGTTGCCTGCATCAAAGTCTAACATCCATAAAAACGGGGCGACAACTGGGAGGATACAAATGGAATCGAGACGCACGACCTTAAAAAAAATGGCAGGGGCATTTGCCCTCGGCGCAAGCGGCTTAAGCCTGGAAACGATGCGGGCTGAAGCACAGTCTCCGAAAAAGGGCGGCACGCTGACCTATGCGATGAGCGCGGAAACGCCGCATTACGATGGCCACGGTAGCGACACCTTCGCTACCATCCAATTCTCGGCGCCATTCTACTCGACGCTGCTCAAGTTCGATCTTGATAAGTATCCGAACGTTACCGGTGACCTCGCGCAATCCTACACGGTGTCGCCGGACAAGCTCAGCTACACGTTCAAACTACATCCGAATGTAAAGTTTCACGACGGAGCGCCATGCACATCGGCGGATGTGAAGGCGACCTACGATCGGCTGCGCAATCCGCCGCAAGGCGTCGTGTCCACGCGCAAAGCGACGTTCGCGGACATCGCTTCGATCGAAACTCCCGATCCATTGACGGTCGTCTTCAAATTGAAGGGCGTAAACGCCGCAATCCTCCAGCATTTCGGATCGCCCTGGAACTTCATCTATTCAGCGAAGGATCTGGAGAAAGACCCGAACTGGCCGAAGACCCACATCAACGGCACCGGCGCCTTCACGTTCGTCGAACACGTCAAGGGCAGCCACGTCGCCGGCAAGCGCAATGAGAGCTATTTCAAGAAAGGCCTGCCCTATCTCGACGGCTTCAAAGGCGTGTTCTTCCTACAGGCGGCGACGATGCTCAACGCGTTGCAGGGTGGGCAGGTGCAGGCCGAATTCCGCAGCATCTCCGAGCCCGAGAAACAACGGCTCATTCAAACAATGGGCGACAAGATCCGCATTCAGGAGTCAAGCTGGACGCTCAATCTTCTGGTTTGCTTCAACGTCGAAAAGAAGCCGTTCGACGATGCGCGCGTGCGCCGCGCGCTGGTCATGGCCATTGACCGCTGGGGCGGCAGCAAGGGCCTTGGACAGATCTCCACGCTGCGTTCGGTTGGCGGCGTGCTGCGCCCCGGCTATCCGCTGGCAACCCCGGAGGCTGAGCTCGTCAAGCTGCCGGGATTCTCCAAGGACATCGCCAAATCGCGGGCTGAAGCCAAGAAGATTCTGGCCGATGCCGGCCTGAAAGATCTTAAGTTTACGCTGCATAATCGCTCGATCGCGCAGCCATACACGCCGGCCGGCGTGTTCCTGGTCGACCAGTGGCGGCAGATCGGCGTGACGGTCGAGAACAAGCAGCAGGAGACGGCACCATATCTCGCCGGCCTCAACAGTGGCAATTACGACGTCGCCATCGATTTCTCGAACCTGTTCATGGACGACCCGAGTCTGGCGCTGAGCAAATATCTGTCGATCGATCGATCGCCGGACAACCGGTCGCGCTCGAAGGATCCCGAACTCGACAAACTCTACGACGCCCAGATGCGCGAACTCGATCCGAAGAAACGACAGGCGCTGATTCAGGCGTTCGAGAAGCGGCTGTTCGAGCAGGCCTATCAGCAACCGTTGCTCTGGTGGTACCGCATGGTGCCGACCCACAAGACCGTGATGGGCTGGCGCATGTCGCCAAGCCACAATCTCGGTCAGGATCTCTCCGACGTGTGGCTGAACACCTGACATAACGCCCGCGGCCTGGCCGCGTGCCAGGCCGCGGGGGAATTACAAATGCTGCGCTATACCATAAACCGTGTCCTGCTCACGATTCCCACGCTGCTCGGCGTGGCGGTCCTCGTTTTCTTTATGTTGCGAATCGTTCCCGGCGACATCGTCGAGGTGAAGCTGCGCGGCGACGGCGGTGCCGTGACGCAGGAAACCATCGAAATGGAGCGGCACAGGCTCGGGCTCGACAAGCCTCTGATGATTCAATTCAAGGACTGGATGGTCGGCGTCGTGACGTTCAACTATGGAATCTCGATGTGGACCGAGCGGCCGGTGATGGAGGAAATCGCGATCCGGCTCGAGCTTTCGCTGGAGGTCGCCATTCTGGCAACGCTCATTGCGATTCTGTTCGCGATACCTTTGGGAACGACGGCCGCACTCTATCGCGATACCTGGATCGATTATCTGATGCGGATCGTGACGATTGGCGGGATTTCGATTCCCGCGTTCTGGTTCGGTATGTTGATCATGTTGAGCCTGCTCGCGGCGTTCAACTGGCTGCCGCCGATCACCTTTACGCCGATCTATGAGGACCCCGTCGCCAATCTGACCCAGCTTATCTGGCCGGCCGCGGCGGTTGGCTACCGCTATTGTGCAGTGACCGCGCGCATGATCCGCTCATCGCTACTCGAGGTTCTGAACGAGGACTATATCCGCACTGCGCGAGCGAAGGGCGTACAAGAGAAACTGGTCATTTCGCGCCATGCGCTGCGGAATGCGCTGCTGCCCGCGATCACCGTCATAGCCCTCGAATTCACATTCCTGATCGGCGGCCTGGTCGTGACCGAACAGGTGTTCAATCTCAACGGCATCGGACAATTGTTCGTCCAGAGTGTAACGCGCAACGATTTTACGCTGATTCAGGGCATGGTGATGCTGATTGCCGCTTTTTACGTTTTCGTCAATCTTGCTGTTGACCTGCTCTATGCTGTGTTCGACCCGCGCATCCGCTACACGTGATCCCATGACCATTGCAGTTCCGGATTCCTCTGTCATAGAAACCGCGCCACAGCCGCGCAGCGCGATCGCGGAGTTCGTCCGCCAGCAGCCACTCGGCACTGTAAGCTTATTCATCATCGTTGTGATGATGTTTGCCGGAGTAGCCTCGGAACTGGTGGCACCCTATGACCCGTTGGCAATCAATTTCACCTCGATCATGAGCGCGCCGTCATGGACGCACTGGTGCGGCACCGATGCCTATGGCCGCGATATTTGCTCGCGCCTGATCTACGGCTCGCGCACAGCGCTGGTGATCGGATTCACCTCGTCTTTCATCGGCTCATCGATCGGCGCCGTGCTCGGCATCGCGTCGGCCTATTTCGGCGGCCGGATCGATAGCTGGATTCAGCGCGTCATGGACGTGCTGTTGGCGTTCCCGATCATCGTGCTGGCGCTGGTTGTCGTCGCAGCCTTCGGCAAGCTCCTCGTCGGCGACATCGATCTGAATCTGATCATAGCTATCGCGATTCCGATCGTACCGCGGGTCGCGCGGGTCGTGCGCGCGGCGGCCTTTTCCGTGCGTGTGATGCCCTATGTCGATGCTGCGCGCGCGGCGGGCTACTCCCACACCCGCATTATCTTCCGTCACATGGCGCCGAACGTTGTGGCGCCCTACCTCATCATGCTGACGGCCTTCATTGCCCAGGCGATCCTGGCGGAAGCCTCACTGTCGTTCCTCGGTCTTGGCGTGCAGGAACCGACCGCCGCCTGGGGTCTGATGCTGTCGGGCAACGCGTCGGACTTTTACCGTCAGGCCCCCTGGCTAATCCTCTTCCCGGGCGTCGCCATCAGCCTGGCCGTGTTCGCCTTCAACTTGTTCGGCGACAGCCTGCGGGACTTCCTCGACCCCCGCTTCAAGGTATAACCCGCCTTGCGGCGCCTTCGCCGCCCTACAATCAACCAAAAGAATTCAGGAAAGCTTCCGATGTCGAAACCGCTTGCCGGCCTCCGCGTACTCGAACTTGCCCGCATCCTGGCTGGGCCTTGGGCCGGACAGGTGCTCGCCGACCTCGGCGCCGACGTGATCAAAGTCGAGCGCAAGGGATCGGGAGACGATACCCGCGGCTGGGGGCCGCCTTTCGTCGAAGGCGCCGACGGCAACCACATTGGTTCTGCTTATTTTCACGCGGCCAACCGCGGCAAGCGCTCGATCGAGATGGACTTCGAGAGCGACGAAGGCCGGCGCATCGTCCGCAAGCTCGCCGCGCGATCGGACGTGCTGATCGAGAATTTCAAGGTCGGCGGGCTCGCGAAGTTCGGGCTCGATTACAAGAGTCTCG
>DASSSM010000536.1:0-3586 GCA_035708425.1 Pseudolabrys sp. | reverse complement strand
TTGGCCACGCCCATGATCAACCCGCGCTTGCCGCGCATCAGGCCCGAGATTTCCGGCATGATCCTTCCCGTATTGCCGGTGAGCGCCGGCGGTTTCCTATGACACAGGCGTTTTGGGCCAGCAAGCAAAGCACCGGCAGCGGCATTTGTCCTGTTAATTCAATTCGATTTTGGGAATATGATTGGATGCGTGGGGTTTTTCTGACAACTGATCCGTAAGCCGACTTGCGATCTCGGCGAGGTGGCAGACAAGTGGCCCATGGGGGGCACTTGGTCAGAATGCAACGAAAGTCAACGGAGGCCCGATTTGCCCACGTTTCGGCAAAACGTCGAAGCAACCATCCCTGCGCTGCGGCGCTACGCGCGCGCGCTGACGCGCGATGCCGACATCGCCGACGATCTCGTGCAGGACACGCTCGTGCGCGCACTGCGCTCCGAGCACCTGTTTCACGGCGGCGACGTGCGGAGCTGGCTGTACACGATCCTCACCAACCTGAACCGCAATCGCCTGCGCTCGCTGGCCCGGCGGCCATCGTTGTCCCCGATCGAGGACAACGACGCACCGGACCTTGCCGGTCCGGAGGCAGGCGGCCGCGACATCGAACGCGCGCTCGCGACGCTGGTCGACGACCAGCGCAACGCGCTTCTGCTCGTGGTGCTCGAGGGGTTGAGTTACCGAGAAGTTGCCGAAGTGCAGGGCGTGCCGATCGGTACCGTTATGTCACGTCTCGCGCGTGCGCGCGTACAAATCAAAACCTATCTCGACGGCGGGCGCCCAGCGCTGCGCCGCGTAAAATGAGGAAGAAGGTGAACCCATGATCAATCGCGATTCACCCGTGACCGAGGATGAACTGCACGCCTATATCGATGGCGAATTGCCGGCCGACCGCATGGAGGCCGTCACCGCCTGGCTTGCTGCTCATCCGGAGCAGGCCGTAACGGTCGCTTCCTGGCGGGCGCAGGCCGAACGAATCCGCGCCCGTTATGGCGCAATTCTGGAAGAAGTAGTGCCGGAACGGCTGACGCTGGACCAGGTCATCCGCAGCGACCGCGCCAACGGCCGGTCGTGGAAGATCTTCGCGGCGGCCGCGGCGCTCGTGGCCTTCTTCGCCGGCGGCGGCGCCGGCTGGTTCGCGCACGGCGCCTCCGTCGGCACGCGCACAAGCTCGTTTGCCGTGGCGAATGAGGCGCTCGACGCCTACAAGCTCTACGTCGTCGAGGTGCGGCATCCAGTCGAAGTGCCGGGTACCGAGCGCCAGCACATGACACAATGGTTGTCGAAGCGCCTCGGCGAGGACCTGCGCGTGCCCGATCTGCAGTCGATCGGCCTCAAGCTCGTCGGCGGGCGTCTGTTGCCGGGACCGACCGGAGCCGCCGCCTTCTACATGTATGAAGGCGCGTCCGGTGAGCGGTTCACGATCTACTGCGCGAAGGCGGCCACGCCGGCAAGCGCGTTCCGATACACCGCCGCCGAGCGTGCTGCAGCGTTCTACTGGGCCGACGGCAAGGTCGCCTATGTGGTGAGCGGGCCGGCCGACCGCGACAAGCTCGAGAAGGTAGCGAAAGCCGCCTACGAGCAGATGGAAAGGGACGACGCGAAGAGGTCGTAAACCTTGTGCTTAACCGCTCGTCTCCGCGGAAGCGGGGACCCAACTGTCGCGCCGATTAGTATGTAACAGCGGTCTGGATTCCCGCTTTCCGCCTTCGCGCTCCGCGCTTCGGCGGACTCGAACCCGCCGAAGCTCGCGAAGCGAGCGGAGGCTGGGTCGCGGGAATGAGCGGATACGCCTATTCCAAGCCTCCGCGTGGATCGTAGGGCTTCTTGTCGCGCCAGGTCTTCATGAGTTCCTTGAATTCGTCGTCGACGCGTTCAGGCATCACGATACGCACGGTTGCGAGCAGATCGCCGGCGCCGCTTTTTGCCTTCAGGCCTTTGCCCTTGAGCCGGAACGTGCGCCCGGAATTGGTGCCGGCCGGAATTGCGAGCTCCACCGCGCCATCGAGCGTGGGAACGCGGACCTTGCCGCCAAGTGCCGCCTCGTAGAGCGTAATCGGCAGATCGAGCCGCAGGTCGCTGCCATCCGGCTTGAACAGGGGATGTGGCGCGACATTCACGGTTATAAGCGCATCGCCCGCCCGTCCGTTTGCGCTCGGCCAGCCCTGCCCTTTCAGCCGGATCTGCTGACCGCTCGCAATCCCCGCCGGAATCTTGACCTCGATGTCCTTTCCGGTCGGCAAATGGACGCGGGTCTTTGTCCCCTTGGCTGCATCGTTGAGGGGGATGGTGAGCGAGGCATGCAGATCTTGCCCCGCGCCCGTGCCCGCACCGAAATCCTCGCCCTCGAACGGCGTGCCGGACCCGTGCCGCGCACCGCCACGCGCGGCACCGCCAAACATCCCGCGCAGAAGTTCGTCGATGCCGCCGCCACCGCCGCCTGAGCGGCGGAAGCCGTCGGGACCGAAACTGAAACTCTCGAAATGCGTCCCGCCGCTCGGATTGAAACCACCGCCCGGCTGCGCACCGAAACCTTCGAAGCCCTGGAAGCGCGGCTTGCCTTCCGCGTCGATCTCGCCGCGGTCGAATGCCTTGCGCTTGTCGGCATCGCCGACGATCTCGTAGGCGGCGTTGAGCTCGGCAAAACGCGAGGCCGCCTTCGGGTCATGCTTGTTGGCGTCCGGATGCAATTTCTTCGCAAGCCGGCGATAGGCGCTTTTGATGTCGCCCTCGCTCGCATCCTTTGAAACCCCCAGAACGTCATAGGGGTCGCGCATCTGGTCCAAACTCCCGTAAATTCCCTTGCCCGCGCGCCGAACGCCTGCGTTTCACCATATCAATGTGGGGTTCCACAAGCGCGGATGCAACGCGCGCGGGCAGCAAGCGTGTAATTACGACCGCTTCCAGGGCTTGAACGAGCGAACCTGCCAATCACCCTGCTGCTGCTTGCAGGCTTCGCCCTGTACCCAGGATTGCGAGCTGCCGGAGACAAAACTCGCGAGGAAATCGCGGCACGTCTGTCCGTCCTGCGTATAGGCTGAAGCAATCGGCGTGACCGTGCCGCGCGTTCCGGTGCGCGGATTTTCCCACGGCATGCTTGAGTCCTTGTCGCCACGGCTGAGCACGGCGCTTGCAGCAGCCCGCGCATAAGCAAGGTCGGCGGGTGGCGGCAGTTGTTGTGCGTCCTCTTTCGCACTCGATGACGCGACGGTGCCGGTACGGTCTGACTTGTCACTGGAGGGAAAGAAAGAGTCTAACTGGCCGGACAGGCTGCATCCGCCGAGGGGGATTGCGAGTAGCGCGGCAATAGCCACCTTGCGCCATAGGCGCGGCGGCGCGCATCCACTATAAGGACCGCGGATTTGACGGGTCTTAGCCCCGATCACGTGAAGCACCCCAGCAGATGTCCGACACCACACCAATTGAACACCCGAGTTGGTTAACGACTGGTGATTTCACCGCGGCCGACGAGCCTTTGCGGCTGTTTGCCGCCTGGCTGACCGACGCAACGGCCTCAGAACCGCGTGACCCCACCGCCATGACCCTCGCCACCGTCGATGCCGACGGCCTTCCGAATGCCCGGATGGTCCTT
>DASSSM010000535.1:0-5491 GCA_035708425.1 Pseudolabrys sp. | reverse complement strand
TTTCGGAATTTTGTATACGCTCTATTCGCGCAATCTCATTCCCTATGATTTCCTGATGACGATTTCAGGCCCGCCACGTCGCTGAATAGATGTGGGCCACCGAAAAAAAGAACAGGGCCTGGAGTTCTGCTCGTGAAATTGCTTGGTCCTTTCCCCGGTAGTTGTGGTTGTCGGGCGGCTGCGTTTGACGCGCCTAGGACTTGCTTCCCTCCCAAGACTTGGACCGCAGATGAAGCCGGTCTTGCCGCCGGGTTCCTCTCGTACGGATGGCGGGCACGCTAACCGATCGCCATTGTTCTGTCACCAGCATTCGTGCCGATCAACGCTCGATGACGATGGGGGCGTCGAGCACGATTGTCTCTCCTGATTGAGCAATAACAATCACGCGAACGATCCAGATTCCCGGCGGCGCCAAAGTAATGTCATTGATTGTCCAGGTTCCATCTGGTTGCGGTTTGGCATCGCGGTCAAGTGCATCGCCTGAAACCGCAGGCGGGTCGAGAACAACGCGGACATCCTTTGCCGCGAAAATGGTGAAGTCCTCGCGCGATACGCGAATTGTTATGGCGGAATTCCCGGCGCGCCCCGGGTTGACCGTAACATCCGCCATGGCCTCGGGCGCGTGGATGTGCGTGAACGCGGCATCGGGGGGAATGGGCGTTGTTGCCAGATGGACATGTGTCGTCGGCTGTAGCCGCCCGAGGTAACCGACGAGAATGAGCACGCAGAGTCCAATTCCTATTTCAGCGAGGCTGTTGTGCTGCAGATTGCGCAGGGCGGCCCGCGCCGGCAGGCGAGGCGTGAGGTGAAATTTGTTGACCGTCGCGATTGCAATCATCGCGGCGAGCAGAACGATCTTGAAGGCGACCAGGCGTCCATAATCTGTCGTCCACAGATCGCGTAGGCCGCCAAGCAGGTTCCAGCTGTTCAAGATGCCGGTTGCGAGCAGGGTGCCAACGGATATCGCTGCGAGCGATGAAAACCGGCGGGTCACCGCATTGGCGAAATCATACCAACCGGACTTTTGTCGCCGGCGGGCGGTCCAAAGCACCAACACGAATGCGGGCAGCGCTCCAAGCCAGCCACCAACTGAGAGTAGATGGACCGCGTCGGAGACGACATGGATATCGCCCCGCGGGCCCGGTGTTGCGCCTGCATGGCTCGCGAGAGCGGGTAGAGCGAGGAACGCAGCCGCGACAGCAATTGGCCAGACGCGCTGCGCCGGGTCGAACACAAGGAGTCCAAGAAGAACCGCAAACACCAATCGCAGACAGCAAATCCATCCGAAGCGTGTATCGGCAAGCACCGACCACGCTCCGCCATGGAGACAGACGTCAGCGAGTGACTCGCCAAGAATGTTCGCGGCGAGCCAGATGACCCACATCGCACCGGTCAGGACCGACAGAGCGAGTCCGGTCCAGACCAGCACGTTCATGTGCGTGCGCAGGGTCGGAAAATTCCGCGGCAAACGAGTTGGCCCGATAACGAGTGCCGTGAAGAACACTGTTCCCGACGCCAGCAGCGTCGCCGCAAAATGGGCGGCACGAATAAGCGCGAGCGGATCGGCGATCACCGGGCAACCTCGATGCGCCAGGCCTAAGGCCCGACGCGGAAGATGAAACTTCCCTGTGTACGATGGGTATCAACCGAAAGCACGCGCCAGATCACTTTGTAGGTGCCAGGCGGCAGTGGCTTGAGCGGCACACGGAGTTGCGCAGTGTTGCCGTGGGCCAGCGTGGCGGGTCCTGCTTGTACGGACCTGCCTTGAGCGTCGCGCACCTCGATAGTGCTGAACTTCGCTTCCAGCGTGTCGGTGAACCAGAGAGAAACTTCCTTCGGTGGCTGCGCCACGGTGCCGCCGGCTGCTGGGCTTGCGTGATCGAGATGGGCATGCGCAAGAGCCGCGACCGGCAACAGCGCCAAACCCGCGCCGACGGCGGCGGCAATTGATCGGTGGATAGCCATGGCTAACTCCTACTTCTTTGGCGTCAGCATGACGCCCGGCGCGGGCTCAATGGCGGGCTTGCCGGCCGTCGGAATTTCCACCCAGCGATGCTCACCCTGCTCGCATTGCTGCACGAGCGGAAAATACAGTATCTGTCCAGGCGAGAGCTCGTCGGCGATGAAGGCCGACAGTACGAATTCGTCGTAGAAGGCGTCAGGCAACTTGCCCCGCTCCAGGTCACCTCCTTGACGCCTTCGGTGAATTTCGCGCCGTGGAAATAGCTGTAGGTTTTTGAGTAGGGCCCGCGCGTTGTGGCGATCTGCCAGCCGGGTTTTATCATGGGCTTGATTGCGATAATGCCCTCCGGAATTTGCACACTTAGACGAATGGTTGCGGAATCACCGCAGCCATGCGGCACACGCAATACGATTTTGTATGGTGTGCCGACAGGCGCCTGCTGCTGTTCGAGCGTAACGTGTGCATGGACGGCTGATGGCGCGAGGACCATGGAAGGTCCAAGCATCTTAACCAACATGGCCAAAGGCCATGATTTTCTGAACATGGAAGTCTCCAGTCGCGTTGACGGTTGAGCTTGCCGGCTGGGCCGGCTGCGAATGACGTCAGGCGAAGACCGGAGGACCTCGGGCACCTTTCAGTGTGACTTCGACTCCGTTATGCGGAATCGTCGGTGCCGGCTCGATCGCGTAGGATGGTTGGTTTGTAAGGAACTCAACGACGACCGCGCTCGGAAACGCCGTGGGCGAGGGCGTCGAGCCGCAGAGGTTGCAATGGTCGCATGCGTGGCTGAGCGCAGGGCTGGCCGGAGCCTGGTCGGGTGCCGTATCGGCGTTTCCGCCGCTATGGCAAATGACCGAAAACGGGTCGACCGCCGCCGTTGCTGTGCGCGTCGCCGGTCCACCCCACAAGGCGGAGTGCAGGCCGATCGCCGTGATCGCAACGATGCTCAGGAGCCGTCTGAAGCGCGTACGCATGCTCTCCTCGAACCGCGGTGGCGATCTACCAGACTATAGATGCGGCGTCCTCCGATAAATTCCAGAAGAAGTGCCACAGGCCTTGTGTTTTTGCGGCCGATCCGCTTTCACTCTGACCCTGCCACCTCGAATCTTCCAAGGATTCCATGCGCCTGTCCCGCTATTTCCTGCCCATCCTGCGCGAGACGCCGAAAGAGGCGGAGATCGTGTCGCACCGGCTGATGCTTCGCGCTGGGATGATGCGGCAGGAGGCCGCTGGCATCTACGCCTTCCGGCCGCTGGGCTTTCGGGTACTTCAGAAGATTTGCCAGATCGTGCGCGAGGAGCAGAATCGTTCCGGGGCGATCGAGCTATTGATGCCGACCGTCCAGTCGGCTGACCTTTGGCGCGAGAGCGGCCGCTACGACGCCTACGGCAAAGAGATGCTGCGCATCAAAGACCGGCACGAGCGTGACATGCTTTACGGCCCGACCAACGAGGAAATAATCACGGAAATCTTCCGTGCCTATGTCCGCTCCTACAAGGATGTGCCGCTCAATCTCTATCACATCCAGTGGAAATTCCGCGATGAAGTGCGCCCGCGTTTCGGACTGATGCGCGGCCGCGAATTTTTGATGAAGGATGCTTACTCATTCGATGTTGATCAGGCCGGAGCAACGCATTCCTATAACAAGATGTTCGTGGCTTATCTGCGAACGTTCGCGCGCCTGGGCCTGAAATCGATTCCGATGCGCGCTGAATCGGGACCGATCGGCGGAAATCTCTCGCACGAGTTCATTATCCTTGCGCAGACCGGTGAATCGGAGGTGTTCTGTCACAGGGACTATCTCGACATGGCGGTGCCGCCCGCGGACGTCAATTTCGACGACGTCGCTGGACTGCAGGCGATCGTGAACAAATGGACGTCGCAATACGCTGCGACCTCCGAAATGCACGATGCGGCGGCTTTCAACAAAGTGCCGGCCGACAGGCAGGTCACGGCGCGTGGTATCGAGGTAGGTCATATTTTTTATTTCGGCACCAAGTATTCGGAGCCAATGAGAGCGGTAGTTGCGACACACGACGGGAAAGAAGTGCCCGTGCATATGGGGTCTTATGGAATTGGCCCGAGCCGCTTGGTTGCGGCCATCATCGAGGCTTCGCACGACGAAGCCGGTATCATTTGGCCGGAGCCGGTCGCGCCGTTCAAGGTCGCAATTCTTAACCTCAAGCAAGGCACGGCCGAGACCGACAGCGCGTGCGAGCAACTCTACCGCGATCTTACGGCAAAAGGGGTTGAGGTGCTCTATCACGATCTCGACGAACGGCCGGGCGCGAAATTCGCGACCGCAGACCTTGTTGGAATTCCCTATCAGGTCTTGGTGGGGCCGCGCGGCCTCGCCGAAGGCAAGGTGGAGGTCAAAAAAAGGGCCGACGGGAGCCGAGAGAATATCAGTCCCGCCGCGGCCCTCGACCTTCTGGCGCGGTGATTCGTCAATGCCCTGGAAAGCCCTGAAGAACGCTTCAGCAGTCCAAGAATCCTGTGTGTCGACAAGGGCTTTGGCTGTCTTGGCGAGCACGAATCCGCCAAAATCTGTGTAAACAGTCGAGCGCGGGAACCAGTAAATGACCGAGGCCACCGGGACGCGGCCCTTCTCCCCGTTCGAATGGATGCTGTCGCTGCGCTATCTGCGCGCGCGGCGCAAGGAAGGATTCATTTCCGTTATCGCCGGATTTTCCTTCCTCGGCATCATGCTGGGGGTCGCCACTCTTATTATCGTGATGGCGGTGATGAATGGGTTCCGCAAGGAATTGCTCGACAAGATTCTCGGCCTCAACGGTCATCTGCTGATCCAGCCTCTGGAAAAACCGCTGACCGATTGGGAAGAGGTGGCCGCCCGCGTCGCCGGCGTCAAAGGCATCCACCTCGCTGCGCCAATCGTCGAGGGCCAGGCGCTGGCGTCGTCGCCATTCAATGCTGGCGGCGTGCTCATCCGTGGCATCCGGCTCATGGATCTGGAGAAGCTTCCGTCGGTTGCCAACAACATCAAGCAGGGCACGCTCAAGGGCTTCGATGAAGACATGGGTGTTGTCATAGGGCGACGACTTGCCGATCAGCTTTCGCTTCGCTCGGGCGACAACATCACGTTGGTGGCGCCCCGCGGCGCTGTCACGCCCATGGGCACGACGCCGCGCATCAAAGTCTACAAAATTGCGGCGGTGTTCGAGATCGGCATGTCGGAATACGACAGCGCTATGGTCTTTATGCCGTTGAAGGAGGCGCAGGCCTATTTCAATCGCGCCGGCGACGTGACCGCGATTGAGATCTACACAGACAATCCCGACCGCGTAGATCGCTTCCGACAGCCGGTACAGGACGCCGCGCAGCGGCCGGTCTTCATGATCGACTGGCGACAGCGCAACGCGACCTTTTTCAATGCGCTGCAAGTCGAACGGAATGTTATGTTCCTGATCCTAACCTTGATCGTGCTTGTTGCCGCGCTCAATATCGTTTCCGGTCTGATCATGCTCGTGAAAGACAAGGGTCAGGACATCGCAATTCTGCGTACGATGG
>DASSSM010000534.1:0-14578 GCA_035708425.1 Pseudolabrys sp. | reverse complement strand
GGGGTCGACGTCAAGCTCGACCGCAAGCTGGCGCTGCGTATCACTGACACCGAGCAGGCTTTCCATCACGTTGTCACGGTCCGCGCGCGTATTCGACAGCCCCGCGCCGACACGATCGAGCATGTTGCCGATGCCGCCGAGCGAGCGCTCGACGGTGTCGGCAGGCTTGGTAAGAAGGTCAGCGCCGAACTTGATCGGGCCGAGCGCAGCGCGGCCGAATGCCTGGCCAAAAGCTTCCGACTGCGACATTTTTTCGATAGCAGCGGCGGCCTCCAGCTCGTGCAATCGCAGTTTCGTAAACTCGACGCCATCAAAGGTGAATTTTCCATACGAGGTATCGACTTCGAAGATGCGCATCACGCCGTCACTGCGCACGGTCGGCTTGACCGAGTAGTTGGGCCCACTCACCTTCGCGCCAAGATACTTCTGCGCAGTTTGCGGCTTTGGTGCCTCGATCACGGCGGCCGTCGCCAACCCCACAAGGGGCGCCATGATGATCAGCAGAAAAAAGAGCCGGCTTGCGATCATTTGCACCGGCCCGCTATGCGCGCGCGCGCGCCGCATCGGGCGCGTCATTCGACTTTGTTGCAGCATTTATCCCCCCGGGGAACGCAACCGTTTTTCAATGTCCAACATAGCATCCGGCATGAGCGCGGGGAAAGCGATCAGATGGGTGATGTCCGAACGCGCTTAATGCTGGAATAGAAAGCGCCGGAATCCGCTCAGCCCTGCGGTGGCCGCATGAGCTGCGTGATCACGTCCTTCAATGTCGTCAAATTGAACGGCTTGGTCATGAAAAAATTCGCGCCGGCGGCGATCGCCGCCTCGGCGTGCTGCGCCTCGGAACTGGCCGACATAATGACGATCGGAACGTTGCGGATTTTCGAGTCGGCACGGATCTCACGCACGAGCTCGAGCCCGTTCATGCCGGGCATTTCACGATCCGTCATCATGAACAGAAATGGCTTCTCGCGCAGCTTTTGTAGCGCGGTCGGCCCATCATGACACTGCTCGACATTGGTGAAGCCGCACTTGCGCAGCATACCATCCACGATGCGCGTCATCGTGTTCAGGTCGTCAACGACCAGCACCGGATCGACGTCGTCGACCAAGATCAACCATCCCCCTCAGGCCACACTGCCCGTGATCGCGAGCAGCAACCCCCACGCGCACCGACAGAGCGGCGCGCCGACCCGACGCCTGTAATCTACACGATTCGAGTCGCCGGCGCACAATGGCTGGCAATTTAATCTTTGCTGCGCCGCGTTTGGCGGATGGATCTAGGCCTTTACCGCGGCAAGGCGGATGACGTTGTCACCACCTTGCACCGGCTGCCTCGTCCCGCTGGTCGGGACGTAAAGCCCACGCTTGTCGGCGAGGGGCTTGAATGCGCCGGTGAGACCGATGACGGTCTCGGCTGCGCCGAGCACAAGGTATCCGTCGCAAGGCATCTGCCGCGCGATCCGGTCAAGCACGGCAGTCTTGGTGTCCTGATCGAAATAGATCAGGACGTTCCTGCAGAACACCACGTCAAATGTGCCCAGCGCCGAAAAGTCGTTGAGCAGGTTGATTGGACGGAATTGCACCATGCTGCGCAATTCCGGAGCAAGCTGCCAAGTTTCGCCAATCTGATCGAAATATTTGACCAGCAGTTGGACCGCGAGCCCACGCTGAACCTCGAACTGCGTGTAGATTCCGGTTTTCGCCTTTTCCAGGATTTCCGATGACAGATCTGTCGCCAAGATGTCGATCCGATACCCGGAAATTGCCGCGGCCATTCCTTTGAGCAGCATCGCAAGCGAATACGGCTCCTGGCCGGTGGAAGCCGCGGTGCACCAGATTCGGATGCGCTTCTCGCGCGCGCGAGCGGCAATCAACGCGGGCATGATCGTATCGCGAAAATGATCGAAAGGCAGCTTGTCACGGAAGAAGAAAGTCTCGTTCGTGGTCATCGCTTCCACCACTTGCGTGGCAAGCGAAACCGACGCTTTGCTTTTCATGCGATCGATCAGTTCATCGATCGTGGTCATGCCGTTGCGGCGTGCGACCGGCAGCAGCCGACTCTCGGCGAGATACTGCTTCTCCGCAGCCAGCACCAGGCCTGAGCGCTCGCGCAGAAGCTTGCGCAGATAGTCGAAGCCCTGCGGGGTCACTGACGCTCCCCTGTAAAGAGGCGGGTGATCCTGCCGCCGATCTCCGGCAACGGAAGCACGGCTGAACACAGACCGGCGTTGGTAACCTGGCCCGGCATGCCCCAAACCACGCTCGTCTCTTCATCTTGCGCAATGACGTGCCCGCCAGCGGCGACGATCTCCTTGGCCCCGGCGAGACCGTCCGAACCCATTCCCGTCAGCACCAAAGCAAGAACCTTGCTCCCCCAAACCTGGGCAGCGGACGCGAACAGAGGATCGACCGCGGGCTTGCAGAAATTCACCATCGGACCGTCGTCGATTGCGATGACCGCCGTGTCATCGCGGCGTTCAACTTTCATATGCTTGCCCCCGGGAGCCAGATAGATGACCCCGGCGTTCACTTCTTCACCGTCGCTTGCCTCCCGCACAGGAAATTTGGAGACGCGCGCAAGATGCTCCGCGAGCACCGCGGTGAAGGTCGGCGGCATGTGCTGTGTAATCAGGACGGGCGCGCGCTGAATCACTGCATCGATTTGTACGACAAGACGGTTGAGCGCCTGCGGCCCTCCGGTCGAGGCTCCGATGACTAAAACCCGTGGAGGCGTCAGCGGCATCTGCCGCAAACGAAGCGGCGTAATCTCTTCGGTGGCCGGAACAATCGACGGCGCGGATTTAGCGGGACGTGAAACGCGGGCCTTAATGCCATGTCGCAGCCGTTTGGCGCGCAGCCCGAGCTGCCGGATTTTTTCGATAAGGTCGCGGCGGAAGGCGGTCGATGCGCTGACCTCGCGATTGCTGCCCGGTTTTGGAATGTAATCTGCGGCGCCCAGTGACAGTGCCCGCAAGCTGATTTCGGCGTTTCGCCGCGTCAGCGTGGACGCCATGATCACGACGAGATCGCGCTTTTTCTCGAGCAGGAGCGGAAGCGCAGCGATGCCATCGAGCTCCGGCATGTCAACATCGAGTACGACCACATCGGGGTCGACACGCTCGAGCTGATTGACGGCATCGCGCCCGGTCCTCAGGGTGGCCACCACCTCGAGATCGGGCTCGGCTTCGACCCAGCGTGCGAATAGCCCGCGAACGACCACGGCATCGTCGACGAGCATGACGCGGATGCGCCGGCTTATACTGGCGGCGGCAGAGGGCGTAGCAACGACGTTCATTTCACTGACTTCACTGATCACTACTGGCGCAGACGGGAAGAAGACGTGGCGATCAGATCAGTCCGACTTCCTGGAATTTCGCCTCGACGATTTCCTTGTCGAACGGCTTCATGATGTATTCGTTCGCACCGGCATGGAGTGCGCGCGCGATATGCGCAACATCGTTTTCCGTCGTGCAGAAGACGACCTTGGGCCCATCGCCACCCGGCAACCGGCGCAATGATCGCAAGAACTCGTAGCCGTCCATTTTCGGCATGTTCCAGTCGAGCAGGATCGCCTCCGGCAGCTGCTTTCGGCATGCCTCGAGCGCCTGCTCACCGTCCTCGGCTTCCACAATCTGGAAATCAAGGCCCTCCAGGATTCGCCGCGCCACCTTCCGGATGACGCTGGAGTCGTCAACAACCAAACAGGTTTTCATCGTACTGCCTCTTCGTGTTCGCGCCTAATTCCCATTCCAATTCCGGCCGCATCACGCTGCGACCGCCTTCACCGTGATGTCGAGCACACGGTCGACGTCGAGAACCATAAGTAATTGGCTATCGAGCCGATAAATTCCGGTTGATACGCTTGCCAGACGTGCATCGAGGTTGCTCGGATTTGGTTCCCACGACTGATTGTCCAGCTTGAGCACCTCGCCGACGCTGTCGATGAGCAAGCCGTAAGATTCGCCGCGCGATTCCACGCCGATCGCCATCGCCTGCTGGCCATTTTCGCGGCTGCCGAGTCCGAGGCGGCATCGCATGTCTATCAATGTCACGATGCGGCCACGCAGGTTGAGGACGCCCGCCACCTCGGGCGGCGAAAGCGGAACCGCGGTGAGGCGTTCCGGTGCAAAGACGTCCTGCACCCGCAGGATCGGCAAGCCAAATAGCTGGCCGCCGATCAGGGCTGTCACATACTCGTTGAAACTATGGTCGGCTTTCTGATTCATGTTGTGTCTTTGTCACGCGGCCTGGACGACGCCGGTCTGCTCCTTGAGCGCTGCAATCAGGCCCTGGCGGTCAAATTTCGCGACGTAGTCGTGGAAACCGACGCGGCGCCCGCGTTCAATCGCCTCCGGAGAGACCACGGAGGACAACGCGATAATCGGCAAATTACCGATGCGCGGGTCCCCGCGCACGGATTCGGCGAACTGGAACCCGTCCATGTCCGGCATCTCGATGTCGGTGATGGCCACGTCAAATGCCTGCCCTTCGCCCAGGAGCGCCAGAGCATCCCGCGCCGACGCGGCTGTGGTCACGACATATCCAGCCGCCTGCAGCACGGGCGTGAGCATGTTCAGAAAGAACGGAGAGTCGTCCACGAGAAGCACGCTGCAAGGACGATGCTGCACCTGCTGCTCCCTGCGGCGGAACCAGTCTTCGAACGCGAGTGGCAGAAAATGCCCGACATCAATGATTTCAGTTGCGTGCCCGCGCACAATGGCAGAGCCGAGTACCCCGGGATTTTCGCTCGCAACCTGGATGTTGAGTGTGTCGTCGACGATATCGACGATTTCATCGACGACCAGCGCCATCGACCGGCTGCCGTCCGAAAACACAAGGAGCGGCTGCGCACCCTCCCCTTTTACACGCACGTTCTCGCTCATGCTAATGAGCGGCATCAGATGGCCGCGGTACTGGACCATGTGCCGGCCGTTCGACAACTCGATTTTCTGCGCGTCGATTTCTTCAAGCCGCGTAACGAGCGATAGCGGGACCGCCTTTGGCTGCATCGATCCGGCGCGGAAGACAAGCAGTGACGTGCTCGATCCGGCCGACGGCGTAGGCTTGATCTCAGAAGCTTCCGCTGCGGCCAATTGAGACGCCACATTCGTGCCGAACGCCTGCGCGACGCCGTTCGGGTCGATGATCATGATCACTGAGCCGTCGCCGAGAATGGTGTTCCCGGAGAACATTGGGATGTGGCGCAGCTTGCTCGACATCGGCTTCACGACGATTTCTTCGGTGTGGAACACGCCGTCGACGACAATGCCGAAAGTCTGGCTGCCGACCTGGGTGACGACAATGAAACCGCCATTGATCTCGCCCGTGTCATTGTCGAGACCGAACAATTGACGAAGGCTGATGAGAGGCAGGAGCTTGTCTCGCAACCGGAGCACTCGCGTGTTCTTGATGCTCTCGATGCGGTGCTCACTGCCACTGCGTACCCGCACGAGCTCGACGACCGATAGCTGCGGGATCGCGAACCGGTGCCCACCCGCGTCGACGATCAGCGCCGCCACGATTGCCAGCGTAAGCGGTATCTTGATGGTGAAGCCCAATCCTGCGCCGGCAACCGACTTCACGTCGATCGTTCCGCCGATCTGATCGATGTTGTTGCGGACGACGTCCATGCCGACGCCACGGCCGGATACGTTGGTGACCTTGGCCGCTGTGGAAAAACCCGGCGCGAATATGAACTTGTGAATCTGGGCTTCCGGCAATTTCTCCGCGTCGACCTCGGAAACTAAGCCCTGCGCGATGGCTTTTGCCTTGATCCGCTCGGTGTCGAGCCCGCGCCCATCATCCGCGATGCGGATGATGATGTAGCCGCCCTCGTGATATGCCGAGAGGCGGATCAATCCGTGCTCAGGCTTGCCGACGGCTCGCCGCTCTTCCGCCGTTTCAAGGCCGTGATCCGCTGAATTGCGCACCATGTGCGTCAGCGGATCTTTGATCAAATCCAGAACCTGGCGGTCCAGCTCGGTATCGGCGCCTTGCATCTCGAGGTCGATCTTCTTCCCGAGCTCGTTGGAAAGGTCGCGCACGATGCGCGGCAGCTTTTGCCAGGCGTTACCGATCGGCTGCATGCGCGTCTTCATCACGCCTTCCTGCAGTTCGGCGGTAACGTTCGACAGCCGTTGCAGCGGCGTTTTGAATTCCGATTCCTCGTGACGGCGCACGATTTCAAGCAACTGGTTGCGGGTAAGCACCAGCTCGGAAACCATGGTCATCAACTGTTCGAGCGTGTCGACCGTTACGCGAATCGATTGATTGGCGGACTTGCCCGTCTCATCTTCCCTGACGGCGGCATCGACGGCGATCGCCGCAGGCTGGGATGATTTTGCGGGTTCAGCTTCGGTTGCCGTGTTGCGGAACGCACGCTCAAGGTCATCGAGCGTGTCTTCGCCATCACGCAAAGGGCGCTCGAGAACCTGGTGAACCAGCGTTCCAACAGAATGCTCGTTTTCTGGCTTGGCGCCCCCAACGCTGATGCGATCGACCATGCCCTCCAGGCTGGTGATGAGATCGTTATCAGCTCCCTCGGGCTCGCGCTGGTCGCTTTCAAGCGACTCCAGAATGATCTTGATGCGGTCGATGGTGGCGAGAACGAGCGTGACAGCCTCACTCGAGGCCGGCGCACCATCGCGAAACTTGCCCATCAACGTTTCGGCTGCATGTGCGAGCGCTTCGAGGCGCGGCAGCCCAAGAAACCCGCAAGTGCCTTTGATGGTATGGACCAGCCGGAAGATGTTATCGAGAATCTTCGCGTTGTTCGGATCCTGCTCAAAACGCACGAGCTCGACGTCGACCACGTCGAGACTCTCGTTCGTCTCGGTGACAAATTCCCGCAGCAGGTCGTCCATAAAAAACGCCTTCGTCGACGGGCCTGGCCCGTCCGCCGCTTTCCGTCGGAAGCGCGGCCAGTGTGTCGGTGAAGCGTTTAATTTTGGTTGCGGGACCGCGACATCCGGCCGACCGTTAACCGCTCGTTAACTGCCAGAAACGGCTCGCGCCGGATGCTCATTGTGCGGTGATGACGACCTTTTCGCCGTCCATCGCAATCGCCGCTTTGACACCGCAAGCCCGAGCCAGAAGGCCCGCATAGAACGGTTGAATGCGGTGGGCGTCGAGGCCGTCGGTGGTTTCTCCACCGAGCAGCGGAGGCACAGCCGGCGGAACTTTCGCGTTGACGCCGGCGGCAGTGACTTTGAACCCCATTGTTTCGCCGGATCCGATGGGATCGACGGTCAGCGAGCCACCACGCGGGATCGCCTGTCCCGCGATGGCGAGCATGTTGAGCAGAAGCTTGACCCGGTTCTTCTGTAACAGGGCCCGCGGTAGGTTCCAGGCCAGCTTTGTCTTTTCGTCCTCCAGGAAGCCACGTGAGATCGTCTCAGCATCGCCGAGATCGATCTGGGCGCCCGCCGAACCGGCGGCACCGAAAGCAATGCGACAGAACTGCAATTTCTTTGACGCCGTGCCGGCGCTGCTTTTGATCAAATCGAGCGCAAATTCCTTGGTCGCCTCATCCTTCTCTTCCTCAAGCACTTCGAGCCCGTTCACAATGGCACCGACGGGGCTGATCAGGTCGTGACAAACGCGCGAGCAAAGCAAGGCAGCGAGATCAAGCGCTTCGATGGGCGATTCCGACATGGACTAGTCTCCGCTGGGCATGCACGCTGCGCCGACCGGCGAATCAGTGGTCACGCCGAGTTTGCTGGCGTGATACACCGCACCCGCATAACCGCCAAGGACTGCCGCACGGCCAAAGGACGCGGTATTTGAATCCAGGATCCGACATTTCGCCTGTGCAGGCACGGCAGCTCATGGATGATCTGACGGCGCTCGTCGCTCGTGCGTGCGCCGAGATCGCGGCGATATCACCCGCCACGGTGGTCCGGCGTCTAAAGCCCGACCAGTCGCCAGTGACCGCGGCCGATGAGGCGTCCGAAGCTGTGATCCTGCAGGGCCTTGCCCGGATTCTGCCGAAGATGCCTGTTGTGGCTGAAGAGTCGGCCGATGCAGCGGCGTCTGCCGACCTCACGGGCAGCTTCGTCATCGTCGATCCTCTGGATGGAACGCGCGAGTTCCTTGCCGGCCGTGATGAATTCACCGTCAATCTCGCCATTGTTACGCACGGCTTGCCGGTCGCGGGCATTATCGCTGCACCCAAACAGGAGCAACTCTGGCGCGGCGTCATCGGCCAGGGAGCGGAGCGTCTTCGCCTATCGGGCAGCGGCGCCGGTCGCGCGGAGGCAATCAGCACGCGGTCCTGGCCGGACGCCCCGGTTGCAGCGGTGAGCCGCTCCCATATGGATGCCGCCACCGAAAAATTCGTGCGCGCGCTCGGACCGATTACGCGCGTGCCCTGCGGCTCGGCCATCAAATTCTGTCACATCGCGGAAGGGAGTGCCGACATCTACCCGCGCCTCGCCACGACCTGCGAGTGGGATGTGGCGGCCGGCCATGCATTGGTTGTCGCTGCTGGCGGACTTGTGACAACCCCGCTTGGCATCCCTTTGACCTACGGGCGCGCCGCCGAGAATTTTCGTGTGCCGGCCTTCGTCGCCTGGGCAGATCCCGGCAAGGCCGCTGCACTCAAAATCCAGTCCTGACCGTCATTCAGCGAGAGTACGGGAAACGTCCGGCCATTTGCGCTCGGCCGTTGCAATGATCCGGCCGGGATCAGCGAGGAAAGCTAGACGTGTCTTCTCGCTATAGAAAAAGTAGAGCCTCTGACCGACGACGGCCCAGAACAACGGGTGGCCGCGCACCGAACGGTCACGGCCGATCGCCACAGGGTCATAGCCGCCGAACCGCGGCGCGTAGATTTCTGGATGTTGCTCAAAGGCCCCGCGGTTGCCCTCGTTGCTGAACCGCCAGACTGCCCCGTCCTTGTTCAATTCAAATTCCGGCCGCCCGAACAGCGCCTTGCCATCCGTGAAATAAGACACCGGATCGAAACCACTGATCGCGAGGCCAGTATCAGGATTGACCGTTAACTGGCCGTCAGTCGCCGCGTTTATCGCCCGGGGTGCAAAAATACCCGTTCCGAGGGCGATAAAGAGCGCCAAGCCCATCAAGAGTGGCCGCTTCCGTTGCTGCCGCGCTGCAGTCATAGTTGTCGGTGACGGTTGGGTGATTCGGGAACAACCTTTCGCCGCCACATTATTACCGCGGTCAACATGAGCATCCGGTTAAACAGGGCCGTCGGGCCCCAGCATCCGAGGAGCATTTGATGCGCGCAACCTTGCGCCTCGCCACCCTGGCTCTTTGCCTTGCCACCCTTGCTCCCGACCTGGCCGCTGCGCAGAACCAGCCACCGCCTCCGGCCCAACGGCAAAGCGGCACGTTCACGCCCGGGGAGATCGTTGGCGAAGGCCACAAGTTTTTCGGAACAGTATCGCGTGGTCTTGCCCAGGTCGTGGAAGCAGCCTTCAGCCGCTGGGGCCAACCCAACGGTTACATTCTCGGTCAGGAAGGCAGCGGCGCTTTTGTCGTTGGCCTGCGCTACGGCGACGGCAAGCTTTACACCAAGAATGCAGGCGACCGCCGCGTGTTCTGGGAAGGCCCGTCGATCGGCTTCGACTATGGCGGCGAAGGCGCTCGCACGATGATGCTCGTTTATAACCTGCCGGCCACCGGAGCGATCTATCAGCGTTTTGCCGGCATCGACGGCTCCGCCTATTTCATTGGTGGTTTCGGCATGACCGCGCTCGCCTCAGGCAACATCGTCGTCGTGCCAATCAGGTCCGGCATCGGACTGCGCCTTGGCGCAAACATCGGTTACCTCAAGTTTACGCCGCAGGCGACGTGGAATCCCTTCTGACTCCGCCACATTTACTAATTTCCCTGCGGCAAACGCCGAAACCCGCGACGCGGCGTTCACTTTAGGCTAATGTCGAAAACACCGGACAGACCGGCACCGGTGGCAATGAGTGCGCGTGAGTTGGAGGCGTAAGTTCCATGATTGAACCGATCATGTATTTCGGGATCGGGTTTCTCGTTGCAGCGCTCATTGGGCTCGTTGTCGTTCCACTCGTGCATAATCGCGCGGTACGGTTGACGATGCGGCGGCTTGAAGCCGCAACGCCATTGTCCATGGCCGAGATTCAAGCCGACAAGGATCAGCTTCGCGCAGAATTCGCAATGTCGACGCGCCGTCTTGAGATGAGCGTCGAGCAACTCAAGGCAAAGAGCACAAACCAGCTTGCCGAGCTCGGCAAGAAAGGCGACGCGATCAATCGTCTCAAGGTCGAACTTGGAGAGAAGACCGCAGCGATTTTTGCGCTGGAAGCGCGCGACAAAGCACTGCGCGACCAGTTGCGGGCCACGGAGGAGGAATTCGCGGTCAAGACCACAACCATGCATGAAGCCCAGCGCGCGCTTTCCGACAAGGAAGCAGATCTCGCCAAGTTGATGGGCGACCTTGACGAGCGGTCGACGCTGGCCGACTCGCAGAAAGTCGAAATCGTCGCGCTCAGGACGCAAGTCGAGGCCCTGAAAGAGCGCCTTGACGGGGCCAGTAATGAATTGCGGGCCGTCGAGGATCGCCGTGATGCCGAGCGCGTTGAGCTCAAGGCCGCTAGCCAGGAATTGCAGGATGAACGCGGCAAGGTTGAAAATCTCGGGCGGCGCGTCGCCGAACTAGAGCAGCACCTCGCCGCGCAGAGCAAGGAAGCCGAAATTCTCGGGCGGCGCGCCCAGGATCTTGAAACACGCCTTGGCGAACAGTCGCGCCTGCTCAATCAGAGCGAATTCGAGCTCAAGCACGTACGGCAGGAGATGGATGCGGCCCACCAGGTCGAAACCGAGCTTCGCACCACAATCATCGAGCTGGAGGGGCGCGCCAATTCGGCCTCGCAAAACCTAAGGAACGAAAATACGCAGCTTCAGGCGACAATCGCGCATATCAAAGAGGAGCGGGACCGTTTCGCCCGCGAACTCGCCACCATGAAGCGCGAAACCGAGGAGGCCTGGGCGTCGGAGCGGGTGGAGAACGCCTTGCTGCGCGAGCGCATCAATGATGTTGCCGCCGAGGTCGCTCGTCTCGCCTCGGCGCTTGAAGGCCCGAACTCGCCGATTGAATCGCTGCTGGCGGCCGAAACATCGCATGAGCAGATCACCAGCGTTCCTATGAGCGGCGAACAGCCCGATCTCGCCGCGTCGCCGAATAACGGCAACCTTGCCGATCGCATTCGTGCACTGCAGACCCACGCTTCCCGGCTGGCCCAGGCAACCGACGACAAGACCCGCAACTGACGCCGCGGCGGGCCTCGCTTGACACTGCTTGGAGCCGCTCCTTATATCGCGCGTCCGCGATGGCCGGGCGCTTAGCTCAGCGGGAGAGCGTTCCCTTCACACGGGAGAGGTCGTAGGTTCAATCCCTACAGCGCCCACCATTTAGTGCCCGCTGGTCCAGATCGCGCATACCTGACACAAGACCGCGACACCAAGGGACTACTGTCCGGCATTGTTTGGACCGCGGAGTTCATGTCATCCTCCGTTCGATAGTGTCACGCGGTCTAGGGGAGTGAGCGCAACATGAGTGCTTTTCTTCGGCGTCAGCTTACGGACTATGTGGAATACCATCGCGACCCCATGAACTGCGCCCTGCACGTAGTTGGCATCGTGATCCTGTTCCTGGGGGCAGTGCTTCCACTCAGTCTGTTGCCTGTCACGGTGTTTGGCCTTCAGGTCAATTTGGGGATTCTGTTGGCCATTCCAGTACTGATCTATTGGATCCTGCTCGACATCCCGATCGGCATTGCAATCGCCGGCGCTGCCGCACTTCTGCTCTTTACAGCCGCGACAATCGCGAGCCACGCGAGCGTTACGGTTGTCTGGGCAATCACGCTGGTGTTGATTTTGATCGGCGTGGCAATGCAGATCATCGGGCATCAGGTGTTCGAACGTCGCCAGCCGGCCCTTATGGACAATCCCACTCACCTTCTGCTGGGCCCGGTGTTCGTGATGGCAAAATTGTTCATTTCACTCGGGTTTCGGGACGATCTTGCTGCGATAATTCAACAGGGCGGCGTGCAGCAAGATCGATGACCTGCGTTCTTGTCACGGGCGGCAGCGGCTTCATTGGCCAGCACTTGGTGGGAACGCTCGTCGCGAGCGGCCGGCAAACGCGCGTTCTCGATGTGCGCCCTCCCGGCCGCGCCGTGGCAAATGCGCAGTACATCAAAGGTTCGGTGCTCGACCGCGAATTGGTGGATCAGACGCTCGAAGGGGTCGACGAGGTGTACCATCTTGCCGGCCTGCCTGGCATGTGGGTGGCGCGTAAAGACGACTTTCTTGCCGTCAATTGCCGCGGCACCGAGGTTGTCATTTCGGCTGCGCGCAAGCGCGGTGTTGCGCGGTTCCTCCATTGCTCGACCGAGTCCATTCTGTTTCGTTCCTCGCCCGCAGGTGAGGCCGGCGTCGAAGATACCTTGCTGACCGCGGACGACATGCCGGGCCCCTATACACGGTCGAAACTGCTCGCCGAGAGACTGGCGATGGAAGCCGCCGCATCCGGCTTTCCGGTGGTCATCGGCAGCCCAACAATGCCGATCGGACCTCACGACCATAACCTTACACCCCCGACGGCGATGATCCGGCGTTTCCTCGGCAAGCGTTTTCAGTTCTATCTCGATTTCGTCGTGAATCTCGTCGACGTGCGCGACGTCGCAGCAGGCCTGGTCCTTGCCATGGAACGCGGAAAGGTTGGCCATCGGTATATTTTGGGTGGTGAAAGCATTTCACTCAAAAAGCTCCTCGAATATGTAGCTGAGATCAGCGGCCGCGATAGCCTGCGCGTTCCCGTTCCAGGGCGGCTCGCCGAGGTGACTGCTGCTATAATGGAGTTCATGGCCGACCACGTCACGCGCTCCCCTCCTTCCGCCACGCCAGAGGCCGTCCGGATTGCATTGCGATCCACAGCCCTCTCGACGGAAAGAGCGCGGCGCGAGCTTGGCTACATGCCACGGCCCATTGAATCCGCTCTGCGCGAAACCATAGCCTACCTGGCCGACACACATGCCGCTTAGCCTCCACCAAATTTTTGCCTCGGTCTGGAGCGGATGGCTTGCCACCTGGCCGACCCAGCTGATTGCTCTCATCTGGATTGTCTGGCTGGTCAGCTGGACCGTGGGATCGTTCTGGTCGGCGCGAACGGAAAAGCGGCCCGTGACCTGGCGCGCACGCGTTCACCGGTTCTTCGTCATCATTGGAGGGATTCTGCTCACGCCGTGGATTGCGCAGATCCTGGGCGAACGCCCGCTATGGAACGCCGGTGATGGCGTTACGTACGTGCTCGCAATTCTTGTCCTGGCAGGGGTCTTGTTCACATGGTGGGCGCGGATTCATCTCGGCCGTTTTTGGTCGAACGAGATCACGCGAAAGGAAGGTCATCGGGTCATCGATACCGGTCCGTATGGGCTGGTACGCCATCCGATCTATACCGGTCTCATCGCCGCAATCCTGGCGACGGGTTTCGCCGTGGGAACGGCAACGGCCATTCTTGGCGCGGTGCTGATTTCTTTTGGCCTGTCGGTGAAGGCGCGCGCGGAAGAAAACTTCCTTACCTCAGAGCTCGACCCGAGCGCATACGAATCCTACCGCCGCCGGGTTCCGATGCTGATACCGTTCCTGCCTCACTGGTGACTGAGATCTCGGCAAGCTAAAGCGCGGAGAGAATCGCGCTTATGACTTTCTGCTGTATGATTTCGTTCTTGTCGATCGTTATGTGACCAACGCCGCCAGGTGTACGCTCGACGTCGACATTCGACAGCTGCCCCTGCAAGTTCTTGCCCCGAGCAACGCGCGTGCCCGCACCATTGCCGATATAGAAATTGATATAGCGGCCAACCTTGCCCGACAGCGTGGTTTGAAACACGGAATCCAGACCGATTGCCAACTTCACCGGCACGCCTTGCCTGGTCAGGCGCTCGACCATATCCGGCAGAACCGTCGCGCCAGAAGAGTGCCCGACCAGAATAATGGTCCGCACCTTTCCGCTCTTGTATGCGGCCGCAGCGTCGTCCGCTACCGACGACCAGAGGAGATAGTTCGTAACGGTGCTCGCAATGCCGCGCTGCTCCAGCTTGTATGCGATCTGGTCCATGCCCATTGAGAAGACGTTAAGCACTCCCCTGAGCAGATAGACGTGAGCGGTTGGTTTAAAAGGGGATGGTCCCTGCGCGCGGGCGCCGGTGGGGACCGCGAGCAGCAAAGCTACAACTGCAAACGCCGTCAGCGGACGCAGCCATCGCCGATGTGCGAACGTGTCGGCAAATCGAAAGCATCCACCATCCAGTCTCATTGAATTCCCCCTCTTGCGCGGCGCCCAATGCGTGCGGCCAATTTTAGCCGCATCGGCCTAGATTCCAAGCACATTACGGGGGTTCTGTGGCGCGTTAAAATCTGCTTACACAACTGCCATAGATTACCCCGCCCATAGTGCCGATCGCGCAACACCTCCTCGCCTATTGAAGTACGCCCCAACTGGCCTGGAGAACAGCTATGAGCGATATGCAGATTTCCACCGGCACGACGATGCGGATTGGCGAAGCGGCGCGTGACAATA
>DASSSM010000533.1:0-5109 GCA_035708425.1 Pseudolabrys sp. | reverse complement strand
TGTCACTTTCAAGATCAGGCTTTCCCAATGCGTTGCTCCTCGAGGACAGTCAGCAACTAGCGAAACGTGCTGTTCTTTCAGTACGGCGCGGCCCGATCCGCTACCGGCGCAACAGCACCATTGTCTGCGAAGGAGACCCTGCCGACTATGTCTTCATGGTCGTCGACGGGATCGTTCGTCGTTGCAAGACTTTCGAAAACGGCGCGCGCGCGATTGTCGCTTTTCACACCCCAGGCGAGCTTTTCGGGTGGACTGACGAATTGAAGCACGCGCTGTCGATTGAAGCGGCGACGGACGCGTTGATTTTGTTTTTCAAACGGAGCGTTTTGCTTACCGTTGCGGCCCGCGAACAAAAGGTCGCAAATTTTCTGCTGGCCTCAACAACCGGCGAATTGCGGCGCATCCAGGAGCATTCGCTGCTGATCAACCGCAGTGCAAAATGCCGGGTTGCGAGCTTTTTGCTAGATCTTTCGACGCGAATTGACGAAACGTCGGATGTCGACCTCCCGATGTCGCACCAGGATATTGCCGACCATCTTGGTTTATCGATTGAGACGGTTAGCCGGACCATCACCGAGCTTGAGCGGGTCTGCCTGATCGAGCGTGCTTCGGCGCGGGCCATTGTTCTCAAAAACCGCGCGGCGCTTGCTCGCCTTCTTAACTAGCCGGGCGCCTAAGAACTCCCGCGATAACAACCGGAAGACTCTCCTATCGGGATCACGCTTCTCGTCCGAAACGTGATGAGGGCGGTCTAGCTTTTGTCGCAATTTGGCAACATTGTTGTATAAAAGCATCAGTTCATAAAAGGGGCCATTCCAAGCCCCTTTCGGGATGGACGTCATCATCGTGCTGCTCTGCAGCCGCTTCCGCGACAGGGACGTATGAGCGTCGAACAGGCTGCAACCGCCGATACCGCGCTCGCCGGCGCACCCGCAAAGCGCCGCGAAATGCGCCTCCTTGGTCCGTTGGCCGTCGTGTTGGCGCTGCTGTCGGCGCTCGTGACGTTTATTGTCCTCGCCGATTTTACGCCGCTTTCGCCGACACACGACGTGGTGGTCTCGTTGCTTGCCGCAAACGCGGCCACAGTGGTGCTGCTGCTGGCGGTCATCGTCCGCGACGTCTGGCAGGTCGTACAGGCACGCCGGACCGGACGGGCGGCCGCACGATTGCACGTCCGGATCGTCGGAATCTTTTCGTTGATCGCTGCCGCACCGGCGATCCTGGTGGCGATCGTCGCCAGCGTGACGCTCGACCGCGGCCTTGATCGGCTGTTTTCCACCCGCACGCGTTCGGCAATCGAAAACTCGCTGATCGTCGCCGAAGCCTACCTGCGCGACCACGCCCAGATCGTGCGGTCGGACATCATGGTGATGGGCTACGACATCGCACGCAACAAGAGTGTCTTTGACCAGGATACCGACAAACTTCGCCAGTTTCTGACTTTTCAGGCGCAGGTGCGGGGCCTTGCCGCAGCCATCGTGCTCGACAAGGAGCTGAAAGTCATTGCGCGTGCCGATCTCAATATCAATCAGACCTTCGCGCTGCCGCCCCGCGATGCCCTGCCGCTTATCGGCAGTAAAGAACCGCAAGTCGTTCTGCTGCCGGACGCCAATTACGTCGCGGCCGTCGTCAAACTGGATCAGTACGAAGACTATTATCTTTATCTGACGCGACTGCTCGATCCACGTGTCGTCCCGCAACTTCAGGCAACCCGTGCGAGCGCGACAGAATATGCGGCACTCGAAACGCGCCGAGCCGGCGTGCAGGTGGCGTTCGCGCTGATGTACACCGTGATTGCGCTGACGGTGTTGCTCTCGGCGGTCTGGATCGGACTGAATTTTGCCAACCGGCTGGTGGCGCCGATCCGAAGGCTTATTGGCGCCGCGAATGCGGTTTCGACCGGAAACCTTTACGTGCGCGTTCCTGTGCGCCAGGCGGAAGGGGACCTGGCGCAACTCGGCGAAACGTTTAACCGGATGACGCAAGAGCTGCGGACGCAGCGTGATGACATCATGCAGGCGCACGATCTCATCGACAGCCGCCGGCGATTCACCGAAGCCGTGCTGGCAGGCGCAAGCGCCGGCGTCATTGGCGTCGACGGACACGGCGCGGTCAGCATCCTCAACCGGTCGGCCGAAAAATTGATAGGCTGCACCGAAAACGAGGCCCTCGGCAGGCCGCTCGCCGAGGCGCTGCCCGAGCTCGCCGACTTCATGGCCGCGGCCCGGTCCGGATCGCGTACGCAGGATCAGATAACGATCAGCCGCAACGGCCGCGAGCGCAATCTTTCCGTCCGCGTGACAAGCGAACAGGCCGGGGACTCCGATCGCGGCTATGTGGTGACGCTGGACGACATCACCGAGCTGGTTGCCGCGCAGCGCACGTCCGCCTGGGCTGATGTCGCCCGTCGCATCGCGCACGAGATCAAGAATCCGCTGACCCCGATTCAGCTTTCGGCCGAACGGCTGCGCCGGAAGTACGGCAAAATGATCGAGGAGGATCGTGGCGTCTTCGAACAATGCACGGACACGATTGTTCGTCAGGTCGAAGACATCCGGCGCATGGTCGACGAATTCTCGCATTTTGCGCGGATGCCGAAACCCGTTATGGCCGCCGAAGACGTCGCCGATGCGGTCCGGCAAACCGTGTTCCTGATGCGCGTGGGAAATTCCGAGATCGAAATCGATGTCAAAATCGGCGAGGACCCTATGCCGGCCCGGTTTGACCGGCGGCTGATCTCGCAGGCACTGACCAATATCATCAAGAATGCCACCGAGGCGATCGCGGCCGTTCCGTCCGAAGAACTCGGCAAGGGCGTGATCCGCGTATTCGCGGCACGCGAAGGCGACGATGTTGTGATCGACGTGATCGATAACGGTATCGGTCTTCCCAAATCAAACCGCAGCCGGCTGCTCGAGCCTTACGTGACGACGCGGGAAAAGGGCACAGGATTGGGATTGGCGATCGTCGGACGCATCATCGAGGAGCATGGCGGCAGCATCGAGCTGCGTGACGCCAGCGAAAAAATACCCAGCCAGCGGGGTGCCTGGGTACGCATTCGATTTGCCGCTGCCGGCAAGGCCGAGCAGCCTCAGTCAGAACAACCAACGTCGGTAAATGGAAAGTAGCATGGCTTCCGAAATTCTGATTGTCGACGACGAGGCCGATATCCGCGATCTGGTGGCGGGTATCCTGCAGGACGAAGGCTATGTCACGCGTACCGCGCGTAACAGCGATGATGCATTGGGCGCAATGGTTGCGCGCCGGCCGAACCTTGTCTTTCTCGATATCTGGCTGCAGGGCAGCAAGCTGGATGGGCTGCAATTGCTCGAAGCCGTCAAGCGGGAGCACCCGGAGCTTCCGGTCGTGATGATCTCCGGTCACGGAAACATCGAAACCGCGGTCGCCGCCATCAAGCTCGGCGCGTACGATTTCATCGAGAAGCCATTCAAGGCGGACCGGCTGGTGCTGGTTGCGGATCGTGCGCTGGAAAATTCGCGGCTCAAGCGCGAAGTTAAAGAGCTCAAGCAACTGGCGCCGGTCCCCGGGACGTTGATTGGCCGCTCTGCTGCGATGGGGCAGCTCCGGCAGGGGATCGAACGTGTGGCGCCGACCAACAGCCGGGTTCTTATTGTCGGTCCCTCCGGGGCCGGCAAGGAGCTCGCTGCGCGGACGCTTCATCTGCAGTCGGCACGCGCAAACGGTCCATTTGTCGTGATCAATGCCGCCGCTATTACACCTGAGCGCATGGAAATCGAATTGTTCGGTGTCGATCAGTCAAACGGGTCGGAAGGGCGGAAATCCGGCGCCCTGGAAGAGGCCCACGGCGGCACACTTTTTATTGACGACATCGCCGAGCTGCCGCGCGAAACCCAGAACAAGATCTTGCGCGTGCTCGTCGACCAGACGTTTCAGCGCGTTGGCGGCAGCGCCAAGATTGCCGTCGACGTAAGGATTGTTTCGTCGACGGCACGAAATCTTGAGGCCCTGATCGCTGAAGGCAAATTCCGCGAAGACCTCTATCACCGTCTCGCTGTGGTGCCGATTCGCGTGCCGCCTTTGGCTGAGCGGCGCGAAGATATCCCCGATCTGGTCGAATATTTCATGGATCAGATTTCGCAGGCGACCGGATTGCCCAAGCGCCGGATCGGCGATGATGCCATGGCCGTTCTGCAATCGCATAACTGGCCGGGCAATGTCCGCCAGTTGCGCAACAATATCGAGCGGCTGATGATCCTGGCGGGCGGTGACCCGGAGGCCGTGATGAATGCGAGCATGTTGCCGCCGGACGTCGGCTCGATGGTCCCGAACATGCCGAACGAAAATGGCGGCGAACATTTGATGGGGTTGCCGTTGCGCGACGCCCGGGAAGTGTTTGAGCGCGAATATCTGGTTGCGCAGATCAGCCGCTTCGGCGGCAATATCTCGCGTACAGCCGAATTCGTCGGCATGGAACGCTCCGCGCTCCACCGCAAGCTCAAGGCCCTTGGGATCGATTAGCCGGCCATGTCACGCATTGCATACGTCAACGGCCGCTATCTGCCGCACGGCCATGCAAAGGTCGCCGTCGAAGATCGCGGCTATCAGTTCGCGGATGGCGTTTACGAGGTTTGCGAGGTGAGGGGAGGCCGCATGATCGACGAGAGCCGGCACATGGCGCGGCTCGATCGATCGCTTAAGGAACTACGAATCACATGGCCGATGTCGTCACGGGCGCTGGCCGTGGTGCTGCGCGAAACGATCCGGCGAAACCGGGTCCGCGATGGGATCATCTACGTGCAGGTCACCCGCGGCGTTGCGAAACGCGATTTTCCGTTTCCGACCGAGAACACCCGTCCGTCGCTGGTCGTGACCGCGCGCAGCAATGATCTCGACCGTCTCGAGCAAGTCGCCACCGAGGGTGTCTCCGTCGTTACCGTTCCGGACATTCGATGGAAACGCGTCGACATCAAATCTATCGCTCTGCTGCCGAACGTGTTGGCCAAGCAGGCCGCGCGCGAACAAGGCGCGCGCGAAGCCTGGCTTGTCGATGCGAAAGGACGCATCACGGAGGGTGCTTCATCGAGCGCCTGGATCGTCAACCGTGTCGGCAAGCTCATCACGCATCCG
>DASSSM010000532.1:0-13888 GCA_035708425.1 Pseudolabrys sp. | reverse complement strand
GTGGAGCGGCGTCTTGAGCACGTAGACGAACAGAACGTAAGTGATCAAGACGAGGCCGACACTATAGACCGTGGCCGGCACCAGCCGGCGCCGCTCGACGATGACGAGCAGCGCGAAGATCAACAGCACGTTCGTGGTGATAAACCCGAGCCAGTCGAGCATCGCGATCGCTGCTGCGGCGATCACGACCACCATGGCGGCATGCTTGGCATCGCTCCATGACAGCGTCGAGAACACCTTACTTTCGCGCGCGCGTACCGCGAGCACCGCACCGAAGAAAATTGTCAGCACGGCGACAATCTTCGGCAAGAAACCGGAACCCGGCATCGACAGGTTGCCAGTCGGCAGATCGCCGGACAGCGCGATCAACAGCAGGCCCAGGCCAATAAAGAAGGCACCCGCGACATGATCCGTGCGCAGGGTCATGGGTGATCCTTGCGGGTTGGCGAAAACCTGGAGCCTCGCTTTGGCGGGGCTCCAGTGATGGCCGATGTCATCCCTGCACGCGACCGATGGAGTTGATGGCGTCTTCCTGACGCTTGGAGTCAGCGGCCCAGAAATTGGCGAATTCGGGCTGGTCCATATAGGCCAGTTCCTGGCCGAGCTTCTCGAGAGTATCGAGGAATTGTTGGCTGTGGGCGGCTTTGTTGAGCCCGTCGCGCAAGGTGTTGACGATCGGCGCCGGTGTGCCCTTCGGCGCAAAAATCCCGACCCAGAAATAGTATTCGAGATCATAGCCCTGTTCCTTGAAGGTCGGGACGTCGGGCAGCGCTTTGGCACGCTTGGCGCTCGACACCGCCAGCGGGCGTACCTTGTCGGCGCGGATATGCGGCAATGCAATCGCCGTCGGAGACATGAAAAAGTTGACATTCCCCCCTAGCACGGCGGTGACGGCTGGCCCGCCCCCATTGGTTGGCAGATGCCGCATCTTCAGGTCACCCGCTGCTTTGGCAAAGAGCGCCGTCGGAATGTGCGACGCGCCGTAAAGGCCGGATGAGCTGTAGATTAGTTTTTCGGGATTGGCCTTGGCGTCGGTGACCAGATCCTTCAGCGTTTTGTAGGGCAGATCCTTGTTGACGATCATCACGATCGGATCAGCCACGATGCGGGCGAGCGGGATGAAATCGGCATTCGTAAATTTCGGCTGACGGCCGAATATTTTGTCGACCGCAGCGAAACCCGAAATGGACACGATATGCGTGAGTAGCGTGTAGCCGTCGGGCTTGGCGGCGGCGACAAATTGGGCCCCGACCGCGCCGGCGGCGCCAGTCTTGTTTTCGAGCACGACGGGCTGCTTGAATATCGTCTCGAGCGCGGCGTCCAACGGGCGGGTGATGGTGTCACTGACGCCGCCGGGTGGAAACGGGCTGATCATCGTGACAGCCCGCGACGGGTAGTTCTCCTGCGCGATTGCTGCGCCGGCCGCCAGCGTGGCGGCGGATGCAGCGGTACCGACGACGAAACTGCGGCGATCCATCTTCCTTCCCCTTTTTGTTGACGCCGGTTGGTTCCGGCCCATCAATCGATTGAACGCTCTCTCATCCCTGCACGCGACCGATCAGTTTCACCGCTTCATCGGAGCGCCTGGCGTCATCCGCCCAGAACTTGGCGAAACCGGACGCGTCGAGATAGGCAGGTTCCAGTCCGACATTGGTGATGGCGGTCTTGAATTGATCGGAACTTGCGGCCTTATTGATCGCGCTGTTCAGCGTCGACACGACATTTGCGGGCGTGCCTTTCGGCGCGAAGATGCCGACCCACAAATAATATTCAACGTCATAGCCGAGCTCCTTCAAGGTCGGCACATCGGGCAATGCCTTCGATCGCGCGCCGGCAAACGACGCCAGCGCGCGCAGCTTGCCGGCTTTGATATGTGGCAGAGTTGCGGTGGTGGTTTGCGTGCTCATTTGCGCGTTGTTGCCGAGCAGGGCGGTGATGGCCGGCCCGCCGCCATTGGTCGGTAGGTGACGGAGCTTCGGGATACCGGTGGCCTTTTCAAGCAGCGCCACCGGCAGATGAGTTGCGCCATAAAGTCCCCCCGAACTGTAGACGATTGCCTCCGGGCGCTTCTTTGCGTCCTCGAGAAATTCCTTGAGGCTCATGTACGGTTGTTGCGAATTGACCAGCACCAGCACGGGATCCGCAATCAGCCGCGCCAACGGAATGAAATCGGCACGGGTGGTTTTTGGTTGCCGACCGAACAACTTGTCGACTTCCTCGTAGCCGGAGATTCCATTGTTGTGGGACAACAATGTGTAGCCATCCGGCTTTGCGCTTGCGGCGACCTGAGCGCCGACCTGGCCGCCGGCGCCCGCCTTGGTTTCGACGACGACCGGCTGTTTCACTACCGGCTCGAGCGCCGCGGCGAAAGGCCGCGTCACGAGGTCGTTGGCCCCGCCCGGCGGGAACGCGTTGATGATCGTGATCGCGTGCGATGGAAAAGCCTCCTGCGCGAAGGTCGGTCCAGCCGCGAAGGCGGCGGTAGAAGCGCCGGTGCCGATAAGAAAATTGCGACGATCCATGATGATCCTCCCCTAGCTCCGCCGTTCTTACGTTTACGAGCGACCGTGAAAACCGCGCGCAATGCGCGGCCTTTGTCATTCCAGGCCTGCTGCCGTCCTAACTCACTTTGCCGATCAGGCTGACGGCTTGTTCGACGCGTTTGGCATCCTCATCCCAGAATTTCGCGAATTCCGGTTGATCGAGGAACGCCACCACATCGCCGATATTTTCCATTGCTTTCTTGAACTGCTCGTTTTCGACGACCTTTTTGGTTTCTGTGCGCAATTTGGCAATCGCGGGTGCTGGCGTGCCTTTGGGCGCAAACAGGCCGACCCAAATGGAGAACTCGACATTGTAGCCGAGCTCCTTCATCGTTGGCACATCTGGCAACGATGCCGCGCGCTTGGGCGAGAAGCAGGCGAGCGCGCGCAGCTTGCCGGCCTTCATCTGGCCGCTCGCCGCCGCGATCGAAGTCACCAACACCTGCGAGTTGTTACCAAGGACGGCGGTTAGCGCTGGACCGCCGCCATTGGTCGGCAGGTGACGCATCTTGATGCCCGCGGCGTTCATAAACAAAGCGGTCGGCAGATGCAGAGCGCCGTAAAGCCCGGACGAACTGAAGATGATCTCGTCTGGACGTTTCTTGGCATCGTCGACCAACTCCTTGAGTGTCTTGTAGGGCTGCTGGTCGTTCACGACCAACACCATAGGGCCTTCGGTGAGGCGCGCGATCGGAATGAAATCGGCGCGCGTGAATTTCGGCGCGCGGCCGAACGTCTTGTCCACTGCCTCGAAGCCTGAAATCGAGGGCAAATGAGCAAGCAGGGTGTAGCCGTCCGGCTTCGCGCTCGCGGCGACCTGTGCGCCGACCTGGCCGGCTGCGCCGGCTTTGGTCTCAATCACAACCGGCTGCTTGAGCAGCGGCTCGAGCGCTGCCGCGAACGGCCGTCCGACTACATCGACCGCGCCGCCCGGCGGGAATGGGTTGATGATGGTGATCGCGTGCGACGGATAGGCGTCCTGCGCGAAGGTCGGTCGAACGGCAAGGGCCGCGGCCGCAGCGGCGCTACCGGTGACAAAATGGCGTCTGTCCACGTGAGTCCTCCCTGGAAATAGATGCTTTTGCCGGCATTTGGACCGGCCCTTTTGGTTGGGTGGGATGCTATCGCCCGGTGCGGTGGGCAATCAAGGATCAATGATCGCAACCGCCCTTGTCCATCCGGCTGATCCGCCGCGCACTTTCACCGGAAAACAGCTGACCATGAAACCCCTGGGCGGCAGCGCTTCAAGGTTATGCAGCTTCTCGATATGGCAATAGCCAATTTCGCGGCCGGCCCGATGACCCTCCCAGATGAGCGAAGCGTCGTGCGTCTCGGCATATTTCTTCATTGTGAAGACAAAGGGCGCGTCCCAGCTCCAGCCGTCCGTGCCTGTTACGCGCACGCCGCGCTCAAGCAAATACATGGTGGCTTCCCGTCCCATGCCGCAGCCTTTGGCGACATAGTCGGGGCGCCCGTACGCCATTCCGGCGCTCGTGTTCACCACGACGATTTCTAACGGAGAGAGCGTGTGGCCAATGCGCCTGAGCTCGGCTTCGACGTCCTTTGCGGTTGCCACGTAGCCGTCGGGCAAGTGCCGGAAATCAAGCTTCACCCCGGGCTGGAAACACCAATCGAGCGGCACCTCGTCGATGGTGATCGCACGCTTGCCGTGATCCATGGTCGAAGCGAAATGCCAGGGTGCGTCGAGATGCGTCGTGCAGTGTGTTGACAGGCGCACCCACTCGAACCCCCAGCCTTCACCGTCCGGCAAGTCTTCCTTTTTCAAACCAGGAAAGAATTTGAGGATGTCTGGCGCCGTCGCCTGATGGTCAAGGTATTCGATCTTCGGGCCGTAGCCTGGCGGATCGGCCGCCACATCGTTTTCAAGTGGCACCGAAATGTCGATCACCTTACGCGGCATGATTGTTCTCCGTCATGCCCGGCCTTGTGCCGGGCATCCACGTCTTGGATAGTTGTAAGCATTAGAGACGTAGATGGCGGGGACAAGCCCGGCCATGACGAAAGGAGGGACGGTCATGCCGGCTTACTGGGTGGCGCGGTCCAAGGTCAACGACCCCGCCGAATACAAGAAATACACGGACCTCGTGCCGGGCATTATCGCCAAGTTCGGGGGCAAAGTGCTGGCCAGGGGAGGGCGTTTTCAGATCATGGAAGGCCCTGACAAATTCCACAGGTTCATCGTCATCGAGTTTCCCACCTTTGAGCAGGGCGTCGCCTGTTTCACCTCGCCGGAATACGACAAGGCCGCGGCCTTCCGGCGCAGTGGCGCAGGAGAAGTCGAAACGATCATGGTGGAAGGGGTTTAGCCCACTTGGTGGGCCGCCCACCCTCTAGCCTAGTTCGGCGAAATGCGCATAAGATGGCGGAAAATAACGGCTATCGGGAGGATAGAAATGATTCAACGTCTCAAATCTCGGACATTCGCCTGGCTTACGGGGGTGGCCGTCACTCTGGTGGCGGGTGGCATGTTCATCGTTTCCGGCGCCCAGGCGCAGACCAAAGAGCCGATCAAGATCGGTTTCTCGATGTCGCTGACCGGCCCGCTGTCGGCCAACGGCAAGCAGGCATTGCTCGGCATGCAGATCTGGGAAGAAGAGACGAACGCCAAGGGCGGCCTGCTCGGGCGCCCGGTCAAGCTCATCTATTACGATGACAAGAGCACGGCCGCGGAAGCGCCGGGTATCTACACCAAGCTGCTCGACGTCGACAAAGTCGATCTCATTCTTGGCCCCTATGCCACGGTCCCGGCAGCGGCGGCGATGACGGTCGCGGTGCAGCGGAAAAAGGTGTTCCAGATTCTGTTCGGACTCGATGTGAACTCCGAGTTCAAATATGACCGGTTCTTCGCGATGATTCCGACCGGCCCGAACACCAAACCCTCATTCACCGAGGGCTTCTTCGAGGCGGCAGCACAGCAGAATCCGAAGCCACAGACCGTGGCGCTTGCCTTCGCCGACGCTGAGTTCGCGCAGAATGCGTGCGAAGGCGCGCGCGTCAACGCCAAAAAGTTCGGCGTCAAGGTCATCTACGACAAGAGCTATCCGCCGGCGACAACCGACTTCACGCCGATCGTGCGTGCGGTGCAATCGGCGAATCCCGACCTGTTCATAATCTGCTCTTACCCGCTCGACTCGGTCGGCATGGTCAAGGCGGTCAACGAAATCGGCTTCAAGCCGAAGATGATCGGCGGCGCGATGGTCGGCCTGCAAGCGACCGTGTTCAAGAACCAGCTTGGCCCGTTGCTGAATGGTTGGGTCAACTACGAGACTTGGGTGCCGTCGGATAAGCTGAATCTGGCGTCGACCCAGGAGTTCTTGAAGAAGTACCAGGCGCGTGCTGCGGCCGCCGGCGTCGATCCGCTTGGCTACTATCTCGGCGGCTGGGGCTACGCCTACATCGAGCTCTTCGGCAAGGCGATCGAAGGCGTGAAGAGCCTCGATGACGGCAAGATCGCCGACTACATGCACAAGACCACGTTCAAGACCATCATGGGCGACATCAAGTACGGCAAGAACGGCGAGTGGGAGAAGGGCCGCATGCTGCAAGTGCAGTATCACGGCATCAAGCAAGGCGCCGGCCTCGATGTGTGGCGGGGCATGTCGTACCAGACAGTCCTGACGCCGGGCGAATACAAGACCGGCAACGTGATCTATCCGTTCGAGAAGGCGAAACAGTAGGCAACGCCGACGCGATCAAAAACAAAGCGCCGCGCGGGGGATCCCGCGCGGCGTTCTCTTTTGGCGCCGTCGAAAAGCCTAGAGGCCCAGGTAGAATTTCCGGATCAGGTCGTTGTTGTTGAGCTCGTCGACCGAGCCGCCCTCGAAGGCGATCTTGCCGTGCACGATCACGTAACCGCGGTCGGCGATGCGCAAGGCCTGCACGAAGTTCTGTTCGGCCATCAGCACGGTGAGATTGAGACGCTCCTTCAGTTCCTTGATCTTGTCGATGGTGCGCGCCACCAGGATCGGCGCGAGGCCGACCGAGGGCTCGTCCACCAGCAGGATTTTCGGCGCCAGCATCAATGCGCGGCCAAGCGCGAGCATCTGCTGCTCGCCTCCCGACATCGAGCCGGCAAGCTGGCTGCGGCGCTCCGCCAGCCGCGGAAATGTTTCGAAGCAGGCTGCCAGATTCTGCTTGATCTGCGCGCGAGCAGTCGGGCGGAACGCACCGAGCGCGAGATTTTCCTCAACCGTGAGCCTCGGGAACAGGCGGCGGCCTTCCGGGACCAGAGCGATGCCGAGATCCACGATCTGTTCGGTGGTGAGCTTCGTAAGGTCGTGCTCGACGCCGTCGATCGATGCCGTAATGCGCCCGGTCCGCGGCCGCACGATGCCCATGATGCATTTGATCAGCGTGCTCTTGCCGTTGCCGTTGGTGCCGAGCATCACCACGGTTTCGCCCGCGCGCACGTCGATGCTGACGTTTTCCAGCACGCGCACCGCGCCGTAGGCGGCATCGACGCCTTGAATGGTGATGCTACTGGCCAAGATAGGCCCCTATCACTTCCGGATTGTTGACGACGGCGTCCGGCTTGCCATCGGCGATCTTCTTGCCGGAGACAAGCACGACCAGCCGTTGCGAGAAGCTCATCACCGCGCTCATGATGTGTTCGATCATGATGATCGTGATGCCGCTTTCGTTCAGCCGCTTGAGCAGCGCGACGATATCCTCGACCTCGGAATGCGACAGGCCGGCCATCGATTCGTCGGCGACCAGCAGCTTCGGCTCCGCCGCCATGGCGCGCGCCAATTCCAGCTTGCGCATTTCGACCTGCGTCAGATCGCGCGGCCGCTGCTGCGCCTTCCGGTCGAGGTTGACGAGCTTGAGCAGCTCATCACATCGTGCGTCGATATCGTCGGCGTGCAGCGGCGTGCCGCTGCGCTTGTGCACCGTGTAGAACATCGGGATTTTCATATTCTCGGCGAGCGTCAGGCTGTGGAACGGCCGCGGCAGCTGGAAGCTGCGCGCGAGGCCGCGATGCGTCCGCTCGTGCGTGGCAAGCCCATTCATCGGGTGGCCGTCGAATTGCACCGTGCCGGTTTCATTGGTGAGTGTGCCGCACATGCAATTGACCAGGGTCGACTTGCCGGAACCGTTGGGTCCGATCAGTCCAACCCGTTCGCCCTGCGCGACGGTGAGATCGATGCCATCGAGCGCAACAAAGCCGCCGAAGCGCTTGCCGAGGCCCCGTACGTCGAGCAAGGAATTCATGACGTCACGCGCTGTTCGGTCTCTGACCGATACAGTCCAGTCACCTCGGCTCGCTGCAGATACCAGATGGCAACGACATCGATAACGAGCACGCAGGCATGAATGACGACGTTCAGCGTCGAGCTGTCCAACCAGATATAGGTGAAAGACAGCGGAATCGAGATCGCCAGCGTGGCCGTCGTGAACAGCGGGCTCCAGCGCTCAAGCTTCGTGAGCCCGTAGGCGGAGGCCAGATAGGCCAGCGAAAGAACGATTTCGACCACGCCCAGCCCCGCCAGCATTGAATTTTTCGCGCCCATGGCCGCTGCGAGGCCAAACACCACGCCGCCGAGGCCGACGATGAAGCAATAGCTCGCGAGCACCAGTATGCCGACGACGCGGGCGTTTAGTTTCGAAGGTGCAGCGGCGCGGAGGAAATCGCCGTACAGGCCGACAATGCCGCTCGGCGCCATGATGACGAAGCCGATGAGCAGTATGCCCACGATCAGAAGATTGACGGCCGACGAAATTGTCACCGTCGCAATCTGCTGCAAGGATCCGAGCAGGATCGCGCCGATCAGTGGCCCGATCCAGCTTGTAGTGCCGCCGATCAGCGGCATCGCGATGGAATTGACGCCGTAGCTCAGTCCGAAGGCCGTGCCGGGATCGACATAGCCGATGTAGTAGGGGAATGGCGCGCCGGCCATGCCCATGAGCGCGCCCGATATCGTGGTGGCGACCAACTTCAGCCGCAACGTCGGAACGCCGCAAGCCTCCGCAGCAATTTCGTCGTCGCGGATGGTCGCAAAACCATAGCCGAGCCGCGAGCGCTCGATCAGCCGCGCAACGGTCAGCGCGACGACCGAAAGCACGATCATGGTCAGCGACAGATAGTGAATGTAGCTTATTTGAAATCCGGCGACCTCGACGCTTTGTGGCGCGATGATATAGGCGCCGCGCGCGCCGCCGACAAAGCTCCAGTTGAGCACCAGTGTCTGCAGCACGACGGCAAGCGCCAACGTGGCGATGGCGAAGAACGCGCCACGCAGCCGCAACGTGAGGTAGCCGGTGCCAAGGCCGATGATGCCGGCCACAATTCCCGCGATCACGATGAGCATGGGAAGCGACAGCGGGAGAATCGCGTCGGCCACCGGCAACAGCGCGTCCGGAAAATACCGTCCGGTGTTTGCAGCCAGCTTGTGCAGCGTCACGGTCGAATATGCACCGACCGCAAAAAATCCGGCCGAGCCGAAATTCACGTAGCCGCAATATCCGCCGAGAATGTTCCAGGCCGTTGCGAGAACGATGAATTGCAGGACGACAAAGCCGGCATAAAAAATGTAATCGTTGCCAAGCCATAGTGCGCAGACAAAGCCGGCCAGGCCGACCAGCATTGCGACAATGAAGAAAACCGGTGAACGCACGAATGGCCTCGCCTAGCGTCCGAACAAGCCGGATGGCCGAAAGGCCAGTGTGAGCAACAGAAAGCCGAAAGATACCGCCGGCGCCCATGACGGGCCGTAAAATGTCGCGGTGATGCTTTCGACGACGCCGAGCAGCATGGCTGCAATCAGGGTTCCGGGCAGGCTTCCAAGCCCGCCAAGTACGCAGATCGCGAAAACGCGGCCGATATATTCGCGGCCGACCGACGGCTCGACCGGTTGGATAACGATGAGGCATGCCCCCGCCAGCGCCGCGATCGCGATCGAAATCGAAAATGCAATGCGCTTGATGCGCACCGGATCGGCAGCCATGAGCTGAAGCGCGAGCTGGTCCTGCGCCACCGCCATGATCGCGCGGCCGGTGAAGGTTCTCGTCAGGAACAACTGCAAGAGCGCGAGCATCAGCAGCGACAGCACGCACGGAATCAGCATCCGCATCGGGATTGAGAACTGGCCGAACCGGTAGGCGTAATCGATATAGCCGGCCTGCACGTAGCGATAATCGACGCCGAACACCAAGATCAGCATCACCTCGGTGACGAAGAGCACGCCGAAGAAAAAGGCGAGCCCGCGCAAGGCGTCCTGGCCGTGCTTCTCAAACGACACGTGATAGACCTGATAGATCGCCGATCCGAGCGCATAGAACGCCGGCAGCACGATGATGCTGACCAGGATCGGGTCAATGCCGAAATTCTGGTTGACGATATAGGCGATATAGGCGCCGAGAATAATAAAGGCGGGGTGCGCGATGTTGACGATGTCGAGAATGCCGAACGAAATCGAGATGCCGGCGGTGACGGCGGCGTAGAAGCCGCCGAGCAGCAAGCCCGCGATGATGGCATTGATCAGAAGCTCGATCGGAAAATCCATACGCCCGGCGACCCCAGTCACACGCAACCGCAGTTTGCAGGATGACTTGCACCTTGGCTAGTCATGGATCGCGCCAAAATTTCCCTGTCCGCGGCAAAATGAAACGCCCACCGCCAGCAAACCGGCGGTGGGCGATGAATCCCGCGGCGCTTCAGGCGGCGGCGGATTGCGGTCTGACGCCAGCTGGCAACGGCATCGGTTTGTTGGCGCTGTCCTTGAATTCGACAGTCATGAAGACCATTTCGCGATCATCGAGATTTTCAAGATCGTGCACCTTGAAATCGCCCTTGCCGTAACTCTCGTGGCGCGTCTCGCCCGGCTGATATGTGTATTCGACGGTCGTTCCATCATGTACGTGCTGCCGTGCGCGGCCGCCGGACACCGAGGTCCAGAAATAGTCGAGCACGTGACGGTGGAAGCCGATACGCTCGCCTGGGGCGAGGCGGATGATCCACACGCGTGTGCGCTCGTTCTCAGAGAGCAAAGTCGAGCCAACGCACGGGTTCGGATTCTTGCTCTCGTGCTCGAACTCGGCGGCGATGTCCGCCGGCCATTGCGACTTGTCTTTTTTCTCGACCTGCTTGTCGAGCATGGTCAGGGCCATGGGAATTCCTCCAAAACTGCTGGCTGTCATATATAGGATAAATGGGTAAACGAAAAGATCGAGGCTGAACCATTGCCCGGGACTCGCGCGCGGCGTGCAATCATTGTTGGCGGCTCGATGAGCGGCTTGCTCAGCGGACTCTTGCTGCGGCGGGCCGGGTGGGCAGTAGATATCTACGAACGGGTCGAGACCGAACTTTCGGGCCGCGGCGCCGGGATTGTCGCACAGCAGGAACTCATCGCACGGTTGCGTGGACTTGGTCTCGCGACGGACGAGCTTGGCGTTCACATTACAACCCGCAAGATTCTTGATGCCGAGGGACGCCTGACGCATGAAATCGATTGTCCGCAGGTGCTTACGGCCTGGGAACGCGTCTATCGCCTCCTGCGGGACGCCTTTCCTCCAGCTCACTATCATCGCGGGCGCGGGCTGACGAAGTTTACGCAGAGTCAGGATGCTATCCACGCGCATTTTTCCGATGGCGAAATCATCGAGGCGGACCTGCTCGTTGGCGCGGATGGGATCCGGTCGACGGTTCGACAGCAGTGTTCGCCGGATGTGACGCCGCGTTACGCCGGCTATTCGGCCTGGCGGGCGCTGATTGCGGAACGCGCCTTTCCGGCCGACGTGCATCGCGAACTTTTCGAGTACATGACGTTCGGTCTGCCGCCCGGCGAGCAATTTCTTGGCTATCCCGTGGCGGGTCCCGACAACGACCTGCGTCCCGGCCATCGCCGTTACAACGTCGTGTGGTATCGGCCCGCGGACGAGGCGACCAAATTAAAGTGGCTGCTCACCGACGATCACGGCGTGACGCACGCGATTTCAATTCCGCCGCCGTTGATTCCGCGGCAAGCAATCGCGGAAATGCGCGCCGATGCCGAGCGCCTGGTTGCGCCGCAGTTCCGGCAGATCGTGCGGCTGATCGAGGAGCCGATCCTGCAGCCGATCTACGATCTCGAGTCGCCTCGCATGGCCTTCGGCCGGGTGGCGATCCTGGGTGACGCGGCATTCGTGGCACGGCCACACGTTGCCGCCGGAGTTTCCAAGGCGGCGGACGATGCAGCCGCATTGACGGCTTCGCTGCAAAATGAGGAGAACGTCGAAGCCGCGCTCAAGCGCTATGAAGCGGCCAGGCTGTCGGAGAATTACCGGATCATCGAGCGCGCCCGCCATCTTGGCGCCTATTTGCAGGCGACCCGCACGCAGGAAGAGCAAGCGCGCGCCGGGCGGCACAGCACCGACGCAGCCGTGATCGCCGAAACCGCGGTCCTCGATTTCCTCTACGCCTGATCGTCGGCGCTAGAGTTTCAACAATTTCTTCGCATTGCCGCCGCAGATCGCGGCGCGAGTGGTGCTGTCGAGACTTTCGACCGACGCGACATGGCCGATCGGGTCGTACTCCAGCATGTCAAACGGGTAGTCCGTGCCGAGCACGATGCGATCGCCGCCATAGGTCTTCACCAGTGCTTCAAGCTGGTGCGGGGTGAAGACGACGGTATCGAAATAGACGTTCCGCCGCAGGTACGTCGTCGGCGGCACCGGCAGGTCGCCGTGCGCATCCGACCGCGCCCCCCAGGCATGATCGATGCGACCGGAGTAGGCGCCCAGGAAACCGCCGCCGTGCACGGCCAGGACGCGGAGCTTGGGATGCCGTTCGAACACACCGTCGAAGATCAGGTAGTGAAGCGCCATCGTGGTATCGAGCGGGTTGCCGATCACGTTGTTGAAGTAGAAGCGCGCAAACCGTTGCGGTTGCGTGAAGCCGGTCGGATGGATCAGCACCAGTGCGTCGAGCTCCTCAGCCTTTTTCCAGAACGGCATAAAGGCCGGATCGGACAGTTCCTTGCCGTTGACGTTTGTGAGGATCTCGACTCCTTTGAATCCGAGCTGCTTGATGCCGCGCTCGAGCTCCTTGGCCGCCTCGTTGCCGTCCTGCATCGGCACGCCGCCGAGCGCGACCAGCCGATCCTTGTGCTTGCCCACATATTCCGCAATGCCGTCATTAAGCGCGCGCGCAGCCTGCACGCCGACGTCGAGAGGCAGGTAATAATAGATTTGTGGCGGCGCCGGACAGACGAGCTGCATGTCGACGCCCATCTCGTCCATAACGGCAAAGCGCTCGTCCGTCGTGCCGATGCGCGTGCGGATGTCCGCAGCTTGTTTTGCCATCAGCGCCTGGGTTTCCGGCGTCGAGTCCGCAACCAGCGGATCGGTCGACTGCTTGAGATGGGGTGTCACGATTTCCGCTACGCGCGGGACCGCGACATGGGAGTGCATATCGAGGGTGAGGCTTTTTGGCCTGACTTCCCGCCCGGGCTTGCCGTGCTTGCGCGCAGCCGTATTGGTATATTTGTTCCAGACGTTCGCCATTGCCATTTCCCTCGCTTGTCATCGTCCGTGACAGCGGACGATCCAGTAACGATTGTAATGTTGGATTTCAATCCGGCCTAGAACACCCCGAGGTGCTGGCGTAAATCGACGCCGTCTTTTTCGATCTGTGCGGGAGTGGAAACGACCGCCACGCGGCCGGTGTTGAGGATCACGATATCATCCGCGACATCGAAGACGAGCTTGGGATTTTGCTCGACAAGCACAATCGAAAGCCCACTTTCCTTCAGTTTCCGGATTGTCGCCATCACCTCGGCCACGATCTGCGGCGCCAGTCCCTCCGACGGCTCGTCCATCAGCAATACGCGCGGATTGCCCATGAGCGCGCGGCCGATGGCGAGCATCTGCTGCTCGCCGCCCGAGAGATGCGCTGCGATCTGGTTGCGGCGCTCGCTCAGGCGGGGAAACATGCTGAATACGGTATCGGTTGTCCACGGAGCATGCTTGCTGCCGGGGTCGGGCTTGCGGGCTGCGACCACGAGGTTTTCACGAACCGTAAGGCTCTTGAAGATCCGTCGGCCTTGCGGCACCAGTGCGACTCCACGTGCGGCGATCATTTCCGGAGACTTGCCGCTCACCGTCTCGCCGAACACAATTACCTCACCGCGGCGGGGGGGCAGCAATCCCACCGTGACGTTCATGCAAGTCGATTTACCTGCGCCGTTGCGGCCGAGCAGGCCGAGCATGCGAGCTTCACCCAGTTCGAAAGAAACGTCGCCGAGCACATGACTGTCGCCGTAGAAGGCGTCAATGTGGCTGAGCTTGAGCGCGCTAGTGGCCAAGATAGACCTCCCGCGTGCGCGGATCGGCAACCACCTCGGCGCGGT
>DASSSM010000531.1:0-10448 GCA_035708425.1 Pseudolabrys sp. | reverse complement strand
ATCACTGACGCAATCGGTAGTGAGAATCTCGTCATGCCTGCAACCGCACAAACGGTTTGGGCAGCGCTCAAAAATGGACAACCGCGCCAAGCTGCGTAGTTACGGGAGATTTGAAATGTACAATTTTACTTTCCATCGTCCGACCACGGTCCGTCAGGCGGCCGGTCTCCTGGCCCGCAATCCAGAAGCAAAGCTCCTGGCAGGCGGGCACTCGCTTTTGCCGGTGATGAAGCAGCGCCTGGCGCAGCCTTCCGCGCTTATCGATTTGTCTCTGGTCGAAGGATTGAGCGGTGTCGAGCAGAAGGGCCGATCGATCGTGATCGGGGCTATGACGCGTCATGCCGACGCGGCCAATTCTCCCGTGCTTCAGCAACTGTTGCCGGGCCTCGCATCGGTGCCCGCGTCGGTTGGGGATCCACAGGTGCGCAATCGTGGCACGATCGGCGGTTCGATCGCCAACAATGATCCGAATGCCGACTATCCCGCGGCCTGCCTCGGCCTTGGGGCCACGATAATCACCAACAAGCGGCGCATTGCGGCCGATGATTTTTTCACCGGCATGTTTTCAACCGCGCTCGAGGACGGTGAGATCATCACGAAGGTGAGCTTTCCGATCGCCAAGAAGGCGGCCTACGAAAAGTTCAAGCATCCGGCGTCGGGCTTCGCGCTAGTTGGCGTGTTCGTGTCGAAGCGTGGCGCCGATATCCGCGTAGCAGTGACCGGCGCGGGCGCCAGCGGAGTGTTCCGTGTGAAGTCTTTCGAAGAGGCGCTCAAGAAGCGCTTCGCCGCCAAATCCATTGAAGGCATGACAATACCCGCCAACGGGATGAACAGCGATATTCATGCCAGTCCCGAATACCGCGCCCACTTGGTTGGTGTTCTGGCACGGAGAGCGCTTGCCAAAGCAACGGCCTGAACAAGCATTCATTGTCGGCTGCCTGACATAACACGTCCACATTTGACCGCGAGCATTGATCGCGCAGGAACCGATGCGCGATCGCTGCGTTGGAGCGACGGGCGCGCCAACTGTGCAGGTCAACGTGGTCGAGATTTTTCCAATCTTTGTCGTGATGCTAGCCGCTGCAGCAATGGCACTCGTGCGCCTGAGCGTTTAGCGACAGCTATTTGTCCGGCCGGTCAAGCTCCGCGAGCAGGTCGTGGAGGTCGAGCGGGTTCGTGTACATCTGCAACGAGCCGTCGGGCTTTTTCGGCCATTTGTCTTTCGGGCGGTCCCAGTAGAGCTCGACTCCGTTGTCGTCGGGATCACGCAGATAGAGCGCTTCGCTCACACCATGGTCGCTGGCGCCCTCAAGCGGGATCTTCGCCACGATGAGCCGGCGCAGAGCTTCGGCGAGAAGCTTACGGGTCGGGTAAAGAATGGCCGTATGGTAAAGGCCCGTGGTGCCGGGCGCGGGCGGTGACCCGCCGCGGCTCTCCCAAGTATTGAGGCCGAGATGATGATGGTAGCCGCCGGCCGAAATGAACGCAGCGCCTGGCCGGCTTGTGGTGAGCGTAAAACCCAGCACCCCACAGTAGAAATCGAGCGCCCTCTGCAGATCGGCGACCTTCAGATGGACATGCCCGATCCGCACCCCAGGGTCGATCGTGGGGAATTGCAGTGCCTCTTTCTCGAGGGTTATTGGCTTGCTCATAGGTCAATCCTGGCTGTAGGGGCCTTGGCTCCCCACATGTAAGACAGGCGCGTGGTAGGATAAAGTCCCTGCATGACCGACAAGACCCTCCCGAACTCTATCGATTCAACGCTCGATCTGCTGGCCAAGGCCGACTACATCGCCGACCGCTCGCTGGCGACCGTGCTTTACCTGGCGCTCAAAATGGGCCGTCCGCTGTTCGTCGAGGGCGAAGCGGGAGTCGGCAAGACCGAGATTGCGAAGGTACTGGCCACGACGCTGGGCCGACGTCTCATCCGGCTGCAGTGCTATGAGGGGCTGGATGTATCAGCGGCCGTCTACGAGTGGAACTACGGCGCGCAGATGATCGCTATCCGTCTTGCCGAAGCGGAAGGCGAAGGGGACAAGGCTCGCATTGAGCATGACGTGTTTTCGGAGCGCTTCCTCATCAAACGCCCGTTGCTTCAGGCGCTGGAGCCGGACCCTGCGGGCGCACCGGTGCTCCTGATCGATGAAATCGACCGGACTGACGAAGCCTTCGAAGCATTTCTTCTGGAAGTGCTCGCGGATTTCCAGGTCACCGTGCCGGAACTCGGTACCGTGAAGGCGCCACACCCGCCGATCGTCGTCGTTACGTCCAATCGAACCCGTGAAGTACACGATGCGCTCAAGCGCCGATGCCTCTACCACTGGGTCGGATATCCGGATGCCGCGCGCGAGTTGAAGATTCTCCGTGCGAAAGTTCCGGGCATTGCAAAAAAACTGTCCGAGCAGGTCGTCGCTTTCGTACAGGCGTTGCGCAAGGAAGATCTGTTCAAGTCGCCGGGTGTCGCCGAGACGCTGGATTGGGCCGGCGCTCTGACCGAGCTCGATGTTGTGGCGCTCGATCCCGCCACCGTGTCAGATACGCTCGGCGTGCTTCTGAAATACCAGGACGACATTGCCCGCCTCGACGGCACCAAGGTGAAGGCCTTGCTCGACGAGGTGAAGTCGGAGCTAAGGGCGGCGGAGTAATAACATGGCCGCTCCTGAGGGACGTCTTGCCGAAAACATTGTCTACTTTGCTCGCGCATTGCGCGCAGCCGGGATGCCGGTCGGGCCCGGTGCCGTCCTTGACGCCCTCGAGGCGTTGAACGTCGCGCGTGTGGGCGCGCGCGACGATTTTTATTGGACGCTGCATGCCGTTTTCGTGAAACGGCATGAGCATACAATTCTGTTTGACCAGGCTTTCCGAATTTTCTTCCGGAAACGCGGATATATCGAGAAGCTCATCGCATCGATGATCCCGCAAACCCTGGAGCCAGCCGCGAAATCACCGGCGCCAGGCGCGCAGCGCATTCAGGAGGCGCTGTTCTCCGGACTCAACGAGCGTGCACAGGATCAATCGGAAATCGAGGTCGACGCACGGCTGACCGTCTCCGACCGGGAGGTACTGCAGAAAAAAGATTTTGCGCAAATGACGGCGACAGAGATCGCGGCGGCCAAGGATGCCATCGCGCGCCTGACGTTGCCGCTCGACGAAGTCCGCACAAGGCGTCTCACGCAAAATCGACGCGGCCACCTCATCGACATCCGGCGTACGCTGCGCGCCAGCATGAAGGCAGGCGGCGCGGTCATCGATTTGAAATACCTCGGGCCTCGTCTGAAGGAGCCCCCGATTGTCGCGCTGCTCGATATATCGGGCTCCATGAGTGAGTACACGCGGCTGTTTCTGCACTTCCTGCACGCCGTTACCGACGCCCGCAAACGCGTGACCACATTTCTCTTCGGCACGCGGCTGACCAATGTCACCCGTGCGATCCGGCAACGCGATCCGGACGAGGCGCTGGCCGCGTGCTCGGCCAACGTAGCCGATTGGTCGGGCGGTACACGCATTGCCTCATCGCTTCACGTATTCAACAAGCAGTGGGCGCGCCGGGTATTAGGGCAGGGCGCGGTGGTGCTGCTAATCACCGATGGACTCGAACGGGATGCCGACGACACGCTCGCTTTCGAAATCGACAGGCTTCATCGATCGTGCAAGCGGCTGATATGGCTCAATCCACTGCTCCGGTTTCACGCCTTCGAAGCTCGTGCCAAAGGTGTGCAAACCATGCTGCCACACGTTGATGAGTTGCGGCCAATCCACAATCTGGATTCGATGAAAGAGTTGGTGCGCGCCTTATCCGGCGCGGCGGCAAAAGGTTACAATCCGAAAGATCTGCTGAAGCAGGTTGCGTGATGGAGGATTTCGATGCTTTCGCGCGATGAAGACATTCTCAAGGCTGCCGAGGAATGGCGCAAAGACGGGCGCGAGGTTGCGCTTGCAACGGTGGTTGAGACATGGGGGTCGGCGCCGCGACCTGTCGGCTCGAACCTTGTCATCGACAACGAAGGCAATTTCCTCGGATCCGTATCGGGCGGCTGCGTCGAGGGCGCCGTGGTGACCGAAGCGATGGACGTGATCGAGAGCGGCAAGCCGAAAATGCTCGAATTCGGCGTTGCAGATGAAACGGCCTGGAAGGTCGGCTTGTCCTGCGGCGGCACCATCCGCGTCTATGTGGAGAAAGTAGGCTGACGTGAAGCTTGACGTCCTGCATGCGCTGAATGCGGAGCGCGCGGCACGGCGCGCGGCTGTGCTTGTGACCGATGTCGCGAGCGGCGAGCAACGTTTGGTCAAAGCCGGTGAGGTGGCCAAGGATCCCTTGAAGGAGGTCCTGGACAAGCGCCTGCGAATGGCCAAGAGCGGTATGGAGGAAACGCCGCAAGGGCGGTTTTTTCTGACGGTCTATGTGCCGTCGCCGCGGCTTGTGGTCACCGGCGCGGTGCATATCAGTCAGACGTTGGCACCGATCGGGCAGCTGCTCGGTTATGATGTGACGATTGTTGACCCGCGCACCGCCTTTGCATCGATCGAGCGGTTTCCCGACGTGAAAGTGATCGCCGAATGGCCGGACGTAGCATTGCCGCCGCTTGGTATCGACCACTACACGGCCTTCGTTGCGCTCACGCACGATCCGAAAATTGACGATCCGGCGCTCAAGCATGCACTCGCGCGCGATTGCTTCTATATCGGCGCACTCGGGTCCAAGAAGACCCACGCCCGGCGTGTCGAGCGGTTGAAGCAGGATGGGTTGAGCGACGCCGATATCGCTCGCATCCACGCGCCGATCGGGCTTGATATTGATGCAGTGTCGCCGGCCGAAATCGCGGTCGCGATCATGGGCGAGATCACGCAGGTGCTGCGGCAAAAGGCGGAGGCGGCATGAAATTCGGCTCCGTTCCCATCGCCGAAGCCGTCGGCGGTACCGCGGTGCATTCGATCCGCCAGGGCGATTTCGTCCTCAAGAAAGGGACGCTGATCGGACCTGCCGAAGTGGCGGCCCTCAAGACGGCGGGCGTGAAGGAAATCACCGTGGCGTGCCTCGACCCAGGTGATGTCTCGGAAGATCAGGCGGCGGCCGACATTGCCGCGGCGATTGCGGGCGAAGGCGTGCGCACCGATCGGGCCTTCACAGGTCGCTGCAATCTGTTCGCCGAGAGTGCGGGAATTCTGGTTGTCGATCGGGATGCGGTCGACGCGCTCAACCGGATCGACGAGGCGGTCACACTGGCGACCCTGCCGGCCCACAAGCCCGTGGTCGAAGGCGAAATGATCGCAACCGTAAAGATCATTCCGTTTGCGGTGGCGAAAGCCGCGCGTGACCAGGCGATGGCCGCAGCGGCGAAAGCCAGACCGGTCATTCGTGTCGCGCCCTACAAGCTGCGCAAGATCGGCGTGGTGTCCACGCTGTTGCCTGGTCTTGCTCCAAAAGTCATCGAAAAGACGTTGAAGATTACCACCGCGCGCATTGCTCCAGCCGGTGCAACCATCATCGCCGAAAAGAGAGTGCCGCACGATCAAGCCGCGTTGGCACGCGCAATCGACGAACTGCTCAAGGCCGGCGCCGAGCTCGTCATCGTTTTTGGCGCCTCCGCGATAGCGGATCGCCGCGACGTCATCCCTGCGGCCATCGAAGCGGTGGGCGGAGACATCGAACACTTCGGCATGCCGGTCGATCCAGGCAACCTCATGCTGATCGGCAAGGCACGTGGTCAGCCGGTGCTTGGCGCTCCCGGCTGTGCACGCAGCCCGAAGGAAAATGGTTTTGACTGGATCCTGACGCGTTTGCTTGCCGGATTGCCGGTCACGCGGGCGGATATCACCGGCATGGGTGTCGGGGGGCTGCTGATGGAGATCGTCACGCGTCCGCAGCCGCGCGAGGAACGTGCCCCGCAGGCGGGACGCCGTGTTGCGGCGCTGGTATTGGCGGCAGGACGCTCGACGCGCATGGGCGCTGTCAACAAGATGCTTGCTGAAATCGGCGGCAAGCCGCTGGTGCGAATTGCGGCAGAACAGGCCGTTGCGTCGCACGCGCAGCCCGTCATCGTCATCACGGGCCATGAGCGCGAAAAAGTCGAGGCTGCGCTCAAGGGGTTGCCGGTCCGTTTCGTGCACAACGCGGATTATGCGGAGGGTCTTGGTACGTCACTCAGGACCGGCATTTCGGCGGTGCCGGAAGAGGCCGACGCAGCGGTCGTCTGCCTCGGCGACATGCCGCAAGTCGATGCCGCCTTGATCAACCGATTGATCGCCGCATTTGACCCCGAACGCGGCGCGCTCGTGGTCGTGCCGAGCATCGATGGCCGGCGCGGCAATCCGGTGGTTTGGTCGCGCCGCTTTTTCCACGACCTGATAGCGATCCAGGGAGATGTCGGCGCACGCCATCTGATCGGCAACTATGCCGAAGCGGTCGTCGAAGTGCCGGTCGCCGGCGAGGCAGCACTGACCGACGTGGACACTCCCGAGTCGCTTTTGGCCGTCAAGGCCGAAATTGAGCGCGCCTGAGATTCGAATCATTGATCGCCCTGGCCGACTCGCTCCTAGCTGAGAGAGACAGCAGGGAAGGGCGATGATCGGCGTCTATGCCCCGTTGATGCGCGCGCTTGTTGTTATGGCCTTGGTGCTCGCCACGGCCACGCTGATGATTGTCGCGGTCAACACCGCACGTGCCGCGATTGCGGCCACCTTTATCTAACTCATTACAATATCAGAATAATTCAGGCGCCTTGCGCGTGGCATGCATTCTCCCTAGATTATGACTGACTGGTCAGTCACAAACAAAGGTGGAGTGATGCGTCGCGTAGCCGGGTTTCGACAATCAGCAGCAAGCCGCGCCGGCCGACGCAAGCGTGCCGCGGAGGTGGCGCGTGCTGCGGCGGTGCCGGCCAGCGCCGGGCGCAAGGCGCGCAGCGGTAAACGCCGCGAAGCCATTCTGGCCGCCGCGCTCGACGAATTTTCCAGCCGCGGTTTCGAGGCCGCCCGCCTCGAGGACGTGGCGCGCCGCGCGGGCGTCGCCAAAGGCACTATTTATCTCTACTTCCGCGACAAGGAGAACCTGTTCCAAGAACTGATCAGGACAATGCTGACGCCATTGGTCGGTACGATCGAGGCGATGGGGCAGGCCGATGTGCCCTTGCCGGTGCTGGCCGACCGCATCGTCGACCTGTTCGTCAGTCAGGTTTACGAAACGCGGCGGAAAGATGTCGTGCGCCTCATGATTTCAGAGGGGCGTCGTTTTCCCAAGCTCGCCGAGTTCTATTACCGGGAAGTTCTTTCCCGCATCATTGCGGCTGTGCGGGCGCTGCTGCGGCGCGCGGCTGCACGCGGCGAAGTGCCGGAAGGCCTCGCGGAATTTCCGCAGATCATTGCCGCGCCGGGTCTCGTCGCCATCGTTTGGAGCGGCTTGTTCGAACGTTTCGAGCCGCTCGACGTTCGCAAGATGATGAAGACACATCTCGACCTGTTGTTCGCGCAGGGGAGAGTGCCATGAACAGAACTCTCGCCGGTCTGGCTCTCATTTTCGCGACGCTCGCGCTCGCAGGCTGTGACAACAGCAACGACCGCGTTCTGCAGGGTTGGGTCGAGGCCGAGCTGGTTTTTGTCTCGCCCGACGAGCAGGGACGTGTCGAAAAGCTGAAAGTTCGCGAAGGCGATCACGTCAAGAGAGGCGACCTGCTGTTCACGGTGGACGACGACCTGCAAAAAGCGGATGTCGTCGTTCGGAACACCGCCGTCATGAATGCACAACAGGCTTTCGATCGCGCCAAGGAATTGCTGAAGTCGGCTGCCGGCACGCAGAAGACCTATGACGATGCTGAGGCGGCGCTGCGCCAGGCCAAGGCCAATCTGGAGTGGGCGCAGACGAGGCTTGCCCGCCGCAACGCCCACAGTCCCGGGGACGGTACCATCGAACAGATCTACTACCGGCCGGGCGAAACCGTGCCGGCTGGACGGCCAGTCGTGGCCCTGCTGCCGCCCGGCAATCTGAAGATCCGGTTTTTCGCGCCGCAAGCTGTGTTACCAGAGCTCAAGTACGGCGACGTCGTGGGAATATCCTGTGACGGTTGCGACAAGGACCTGACCGCGAAGATCAGCTTCATCGCGCGTAGCGCCGAATTCACCCCGCCGGTGATCTACAGCCTGGAGGAACGCGCCAAGCTCGTGTTCCTGATTGAGGCGCGGCCGGAGCATCCGGAGAAATTCCGTGTCGGCCAGCCCGTGACTGTCACTCTGCCGCAAGGATCTTCGAAATGAATGAGGCCGATATCGTCATCGATGTGCACGGCCTGACAAAAAAATTCGATGGGCGCGCGGTGGTGCGAAACCTTTCGATGCAGGTCAAGCGCGGCACGATCTATGGCTTCCTGGGTCCGAACGGCTCTGGCAAGACGACCACGATTCGCATGCTGTGCGGCCTGCTGACGCCGGATGAAGGCACCGGCACCTGCCTCGGCTACGACATTCGCACCGAAACCGACAAGATCAAGTTGCAGGTCGGATACATGACGCAGCGCTTCAGCCTGTATCAGGACCTGTCGGTGCGCGAGAATCTCGAGTTCATCGGCCGCATCTACGGGATCGCGCGGCCCGTGGCCGCAGCGCGGGCCGCCATCGAGCGTCTCGGCCTGAACGGCCGCGAGGAGCAACTTGCCGGCGAACTGTCGGGGGGCTGGAAACAACGGCTGGCGCTCGGCGCCTGTACGCTGCCGAGCCCGAAATTGCTTCTGCTCGATGAGCCGACCGCAGGCGTCGATCCGAAAGCGCGGCGCGAGTTCTGGAATGAGATCCATGCACTCGCAGCCGAAGGCCTCACGGTTCTTGTCTCGACCCACTACATGGATGAGGCCGAGCGCTGCCACGAGATTGCCTACATTGCTTACGGCGAACTGCTGGCGCACGGAACAGTCGAAGAGGTCATCGAGTCCTCGCACCTGACGACCTATATCGTCGGCGCCCGCAGCGGCGAGGGCCTCAACACGCTCGCCGAGGAGCTCAATAACAAGGCCGGCATCGACATGGTCGCCCCGTTCGGCACCAGTCTGCACGTGTCGGGGCGTGATGCCGGAAAACTCGAGGCGGCGATCGCGCCTTATCGAAAGCACAAAGACTTCGAATGGCAGCGGTCGGAGCCTTCACTCGAAGATGTCTTCATCGATCTGATGAGCAGGGCGCGGGATAATTTCCAATGAGCCACGTGTTGCCCGCGCAGGCGCCGCGCCGGACCCGCGGCAATTTCTGGACCAGGACCTGGGCGGTCCTGGTGAAGGAATTCATTCAGCTCAAGCGCGACCGCGTTTCATTCGCGATGATCATCATGGTCCCGCTCATTCAGCTGCTGCTGTTCGGCTATGCCATCAATACCAATCCGCGGCATTTGCCGACCGCCGTCCTGCTGCAGGAGAACAGCGATCTCGGGCGCTCAATTCTGGCCGCGTTGAAAAATACCGACTATTTTCGTGTGACCGAACGGCCGCGCAGCGAAGCCGAGCTCGATGAGATGCTGGCGTCCGGCAAGATCCTGTTCGGAATTGAAATCCCGCGTAATTTCGAACGATCGGTCCGGCGCGGCGACAAGCCGGCAATGCTGATCGTTGCCGACGCGACCGATCCGGTGGCGGCTAGCGCGGCCGTAGGCGCGCTCGGGCAGGTTGTGCAAACCGCGCTCTCCCATGACCGCGGGTTGCCAGATCCCGGAAAGGCGGCGTTCGAGATCAGGACCCACCAGCGCTACAATCCGGCCGGATTGACCCAACTCAACATCGTGCCTGGGCTGGTCGGCACCATTCTGACCATGACGATGCTGATCTTCACCGCGCTTTCGGTGACGCGCGAGATCGAGCGCGGGACGATGGAAAACCTCCTCTCGATGCCGATCACGCCGGTCGAGATCATGCTCGGCAAGATTATTCCTTACATCATCGTCGGTTTTGTGCAGGCCGCGATGATCATCGGCATCGGCGTGCTGCTGTTCGGCGTGCCGATTCTCGGCAATCTTTTCGCACTTGCCGCGTTGAGCACACTGTTCATCGCAACCAATCTCTCGATCGGCTACACGTTCTCGACCATTGCGCAGAACCAGCTCCAGGCGATGCAGATGTCGATCATGTTTTTCCTGCCGAACATTCTGCTCTCCGGCTTCATGTTTCCCTTTGCTGGCATGCCGACTTGGGCGCGTTGGGTCGGGGAGGCTCTGCCGTTGACGCATTACCTGCGCGTCGTACGCTCGATCATGCTGAAAGGATCATCGATCGGCGACCTCCACTACGACGCGGCGGCCATGTTTGTGCTGATGCTGGTGGCGATGACGATCGCCGTTACGCGATTCCGCCGCACGCTCGATTAGATCATCGTCGCGTCAGAATGCTCAACCGCACATAGGGGCTCGAGCGACCGGCAGAGTCTCTCGCCCAGCCGGCGGCGGCGGACCATTCGGTGTCTTCGGTCTTCATGCTGGT